>QFQW01000137.1 GCA_003248755.1 Chryseobacterium sp.
AAATAAAAAGCCGGCAAGAATCTTTGAAAACTAGAAATCAAAAAGCTTACTGTATTCAGTAAGCTTTTTGATTTTTATCCAAGAACATCGTCGTTTTGCTCTTCATGGTCATCATCATTATCACTGGTGCTCCAATAGTTGTTTTCTTCATCTTCTGAGCCAATTTCTTCCATGTCGTCATCATCTTCAATTCCGGGAATGTCTAGACCTTTATCAAGTTTATCGTCATCTATTTCTGCGTTAAAAATTGGATTACCATCACCATCTAAAGGGATGTGTTTTTCTCTGATAAAGATATCTTCTGATTTTGGATAGTCTAACTCTTCTAGATTTTTGTCTTGTTCGTTGATGTTATCTTCTGATGTCATAATATTTTGTTTAGTGTTGAGAGTTTATAAACAAATATGATTCCAAGCGGTAATTTTACTTATTGATAAATTTCAGGATTCACACAATTTGGCATTGGGTGATTTTTAGAAAATGCGATGACGTTTTCTGCAGCCAATTTTGACATTCCGTTTCGGGCTTCTATTGTTGCAGAACCAATGTGTGGAAGGATAGAAACATTCGGAAGTTGGAGTAGGGGATTTTTATTACTCATAGGTTCAGGATTGGTAACGTCCAGACCTGCTCCCCAGATTTTTCCAGATTTCAAAGCTTCATATAAATCTGTTTCGTTGTGAAATCCACCTCTTGCGGTATTGATGAAAATCAAATTAGGTTTCATTTTTTCAAATACCGATTTGTTGAAAAGATTCGCCTGCTCAGGTGTATAATTAGCGTGAATACTAATTATATCCGATTTCTGAATTAATTCATCGAAAGAAACATATTGAGCATCAAGTTCTTTTTCAGCAGTTTCATTATGGCTCCTGTTGTGATAAATAATATTCATCCCGAAAGCGGCTTTACATTTTTCAGCCATTTCAAAACCGATTCTTCCTAATCCTAAAATTCCCAGAGTCTTTCCATACAATTCCTGCCCCAATTCTTCCAAAGCATCAAAATCCTTCCAGTTTCCGGATCTTACTTTATCAATGTTGTAATTGACTTTTCTGGAAACCATCTGCATTAATAAAAATGCGACATCAGAAGTGGCTCTACTGAGAACATCCGGTGTGTTGCCAACAGGGATTTTTCGTTTTGTAACTTCGGCAACATCAACTTGGTCAAATCCTACAGAGAATAATGAAATCGCTTTTACATTGGGGCAATTATCGAAGAACTCTTTATCGTATTTATTTTTACCAACGTTCAGGATAATGTCTGCTTTTTTACAGTTTTCCAGCCATTCTTCGTGTGATGGATTTTCAGTTTTCGGTGTTATGATTTCGAGATTGTTTTCTTTGAGTAAGTCGATTCCGATTTGTGGAATTCTTTTGTTTAGGAATACTTTCATTTTAATATTTAGATTTAAATAAAAAAACCGGAAACTAGCTCCGGTTTTATATATTGTTTCAATGTTTTCTATCAAAAATTATTCCTCTGTTGGTCTTTCTTTGTCTTTGGTAAAGAAAAACTTGATGATGATCGGAAGTGTTGTTACCAAAACAATGACCAGGACTATCAATTCCAGTTTCGTTTTGAGGTCGATCCCGAATTGGTCCATAAATAATTTGTCCAGATAATGACCTGCAAAAATCATTGAGAATGACCAGGAAATAGCTCCTATGATATTATAAAAGAAGAATTTCTTTTTATCCATTTTCACGATTCCGGCCACGATTGGCGCAAAAGTTCTTACAATCGGAAGGAACCTTGCCAAGATCACGGCTACAGTCCCGTGTTCCTCGAAAAAATCGTGCGCTTTGAAAAGGTATTTTTTCTTGAACAGAAATGTGTCTTTTCTCTCGTACAACAATGGTCCGCTTTTGTAACCGAACCAATATCCAATCTCGTTTCCGATGATTGCTGCAATAGAGACGGCTGCTGCAAGTATGGTTGTGTCCAAGAAATCTGAACCTGTAGAACCAAAAGTAGTGTCGATAATCTTAACGGCATAGATACCGGAAATGAAAAGTAAACTGTCGCCCGGTAAAAAGAAACCTACGAAAAGTCCGGTTTCAGCAAAAATAATAAACAAAATCAACCAAAAACCACCTAGTTTGATGTAAAATTCGGGGTTTAACAGGTCTTTCCAACTTTCAAAATGTTCCATAGCTATCTGTGAATCGCAAATATATTAAAACATTCCGAAACCACCGATACAAAAGAATTTTTTAGGAATATTTAACGAAATAGATTTTTTTGATTTCATCATAATATCAACATAACTTTAGAATTGTTTTGCTGTTTTCTAACATTAAAATCAATTTTATTGCCTTTTGATTTTTCAAATCCATCAGTTTTTGTAATTTAACTTCATTGAAACCATAAAAAAATAATCACTTTTTTTATGGTCTCGGATAATTATAATGCTTCGGAAATCTTTGCTTGATAATGTTGAATTGGTTCATGAAAGTTCACTTCAGACCTTGATAGAAAATCGCTCTGTTTTTTCATTGGAACATTGTGAACTAAATCTTTTTGAAACCTATCAGTATTCTGAAAAAGTTCCTCTTGAGTTCAACGATTTTGTTGTTACCAGTATGCTGAGAGGCAAAAAAAGAATTCATTATCAAAATCATCCGCCTTTTGAATATCTTCCGGGTGAAACCTTTATTATACCACCGCGGTCAGGTTTTAAAGTTGATTTTCCGGAAGCGTCCGGGCACAAACCAACACAATGTATTGCTCTTGCTATAGACAGTTCCATCATTAATGAAACTATTGACCTGTTGAACGAAAAATTCCCTAAAGAAGATAAAAATGATCTTTGGAAGATCGATTTTGATACGTTTTATTTCTATAACAGCCAGGATCTGGCCAATACAATCAATAAGATAACAAAAGAATGTATGAGTGAGAGTATTATAAAAGATGCTCTTGCCTACCTAAGTCTTCAGGAGCTTATCATCAGGATCATGCAGACTCAAACATTAAAGCGTATTGATGAAAACCAATATTTTATAACACAAGCAAATAGCCCAATAGCTTTTTCTGTGGATTATATCCGCGCCCATATCGGAGAGCATATCAATCTGAAAGAACTCAGCAAAAAGGCATGTATGAGTACTAGTACTTTTTATAGAAATTTTAAAAGGGAATTGGGATTAAGTCCTGCAGAATTTATTATAAAAGAAAAAATAAAATATGCTAAAAGACTTCTGACAGATCCTTATATTCAAATTAATGAAGTCTCCTTTGCAACAGGGTTTGAGGATAGTAATTACTTCATTCGCATATTCAAAAAATACGAAGGGATAACTCCCAAACAATATCAATTGATGGGTTCAGGTGTTTTATGATAAAAAAACACCTTTTTTAGAGGTGTTTTCATAAACAGAAGTTTGTTTGTTGTCTTTAATTTGCATCAATGATAATTTTCATTGCCTTTTCCTTAGCTCCATTTAAAAAGACCTGATAAGCATGTTCAATTTCATTTAGTTTAAAATGATGGGTGATCAAGGATTTTAAAGGGAGTTTGTTGGTTGCTGTCGCTTTCAATAGCATAGGGGTTGTATTGGCATTTACTAATCCTGTAGTTATGGTAAGATTTTTGATCCAAAGTTTTTGAATCTCAAAATCTACTTTTACTCCATGAACCCCAACATTGGCAAGATGTCCACCAGGTTTTACGATTTGTTGACAAATGTTCCAGGTTGGAGGGATTCCTACAGCTTCGATCGCAACATCTACACCTTCTTCTCCAACAATTTTTTTAACGGCTTCTTCCGCATTTTCCACCGCAGAGTTTATCGTATGTGTTGCGCCTAGTTTTTTTGCAAGTTCCAGCCTGTTTTCGTCCATGTCGATCATAATGATTATTGCCGGAGAATAGAATTGCGAAGTTAATAAAACCGACATACCCACCGGTCCTGCTCCTACAATTGCAATAGCATCACCCGGTTTTACATTTCCATATTGTACTCCGATCTCATGTCCTGTTGGCAAAATGTCACTTAGCATTACTGCAACTTCATCATCAATTGTTTCAGGATATTTGTAAAGGCTGTTGTCTGCGTGAGGGGTTCTCACATATTCTGCTTGTACACCATCAATCATATAACCTAAGATCCATCCGCCATCTTTGCAATGAGAATATAATTGTTTTTTGCAGTATTCACATGAACCACAAGATGTTATACATGAAATAATAACTTTGTCTCCC
Organism: Chryseobacterium sp.; assembly: GCA_003248755.1. GTDB lineage: Bacteria > Bacteroidota > Bacteroidia > Flavobacteriales > Weeksellaceae > Epilithonimonas. The sequence goes on from QFQW01000137.1 coordinate 4,211, forward strand.
GGTTTGAAATTGGTTACACTGTCTCCAACTTTTTCTACAATTCCGATACCTTCGTGTCCCAGAATTCTTCCGGGTGTTATTTCTGGATTTTTTCCTTTGTATATTCCCAGGTCTGTTCCGCAGATGGTCGTTTTTATAACTTTTACAATGGCATCGGTAGGTTTTAAGAT
>QFQW01000035.1 GCA_003248755.1 Chryseobacterium sp.
GAGGTTTTAAAAATTGTTGAGAAAAAAGACAAAACCTCAACATAGCCCCGATGGTAGCGGCATCCTTTTTTGTTTTTTCCGAAAAACAAAAAAGATATAGCGGACAGCGGGTTTGAAAAGTGAACCGAAGCACCAATCTTGTTGCTCCTAAAAATAAAAAACATCTGTATGCTGAGAGCAGAACATATCAAAAAAACATACAACGCCGGTAAGAAAATCGCACTTCAGGACTTTTCGATTGAAGTTCCGACAGCCAGTATTTATGGGCTTCTCGGACCGAACGGTGCCGGAAAAACATCGTTTATCCGAATCATTAATCAAATCACTCAGGCTGATGAGGGAAATGTCTGGATTGATGGCGAAAAACTGAATCCGGAACATATCAAAAACATCGGTTATATGCCGGAAGAACGCGGACTTTACAAAAATATGACGGTGGGCGACCAGCTTTTGTATTTTGGGGAACTGAAAGGAATGTCCCGACAGGAAGCGCTTTCGCAAGCGAAATTCTGGTTTGAGCAACTTAATATCGACCAATGGTGGAAGAAAAAACTGAGTGAACTTTCGAAAGGAATGGCACAGAAAATCCAGTTTGTGGTAACGGTTCTGCATCGTCCGAAATTATTGATTCTGGATGAGCCTTTTTCAGGATTTGACCCAGTGAATGCGAACCTCATCAAAGACCAAATCATTCGCCTGAAAAACGAAGGAACGACAATAATCTTATCGACTCACAGAATGGAAAGTGTAGAGGAAATGTGTGATTTTGTGGCGCTTATCAACAATTCTAAGAAAGTTCTGGACGGGAAAGTTTTTGATGTTAGGGAACAATTTAAGCAGAATGTTTTTTCTGTGGTTTTATCGGATGTGAATTCTGAAAACCTGGAAGAACTGACGAGAAAATATCAAATCGAAAATCTTGGAACTGCGAATGGCCTTTTCAATTTTGAATTGAAAAATACGGAGAATCAGAATATTTTGCTTCAAGACCTTCTTAAAACAGGAACGATACGAACCTTCAATGAGAAAATCCCGAGTATGAATGAGGTTTTTATTAATGCAGTTAAGTCATAATTGATAACTGATAATCCATAATTGATTTACTTTTTACTTAATACATTTTACTTTTTACAAAAAGAATGAAAAATATATTCCTCATAACGAAAAGAGAATTTCTGACACAGGTTAAGAAAAAATCTTTTATTATCCTGACACTTCTGGCTCCGCTGATGATTATTGGATTTGGCGCTTTGATTGGCTTTATGTTCAAGGCTAACGAAGCGGAATACAAATTTGAAGTGGTTGACAAAAGCGGAATCTTTGCCGGCCAACTGAAGTCTACAAAAGATATTACTTACACTTTTGTCCCAACCAATACGGAAAATGCATTGGTTAAAAATCTGAAAGAACTAAAAGGTTCGGACGGAATTCTCATCATCCCGGAATTGAAAGACAAAAATTTTGATGCATTGGAAAACGGAACAAAATTATTGACAAATAAGAAAATCGGTGTGGATACGAAAAGTATGGTTTCCAGAGATTTGAGCGAAATTTTGAAAAAAGAAAAAATCAAGATGCTTGGAATTTCCGAGGACAGAATCGTGAATCTTGATAAAAGCTTCAAAATCATTTCTCAAAACGTGACAGAAAGCGACCGACCGGAAAGTGACCTGGCTTTCGGAATTAAGACTGCGTTGAGTTTTGGATTGATGTATGTTGTTTTTATGTTCATTATAATTTATGGCGTTCGTGTAATGAGAAGCGTTTTGGAAGAGAAAAATAACCGTGTTGTGGAAATCATCATCTCATCTGTAAAGCCATTTGAACTGATGATGGGCAAAATCCTGGGTGTGACTTTGGTTGCTTTAACCCAGTTTATCATTTGGATTGCGATGTCTGTAACTGCAGCTTTTTTCCTTAATACAGGATTCGCGGCGATGCAGAAAAATATTCCGGCAGGACAAGAAGAACTGATGAAAAACCTGGATTTTCAACAAATCGCAACCGAGGTTTCTCACATTCTTTTGGATATGAATTATGTTGGAATTATCGGTGTTTTTGTATTTTTCTTTTTGTTTGGATACATCTTTTACAGCTCAATGTATGCAGCAATTGGAAGTGCTGTTGATAACGAAACCGAAACTCAGCAATTCACGATGTTTGCGATTGTTCCTTTGATGTTGGGACTTTACGGAAGCTTCACAATTATGAATAACCCGGACGGGCCGATGGCTTTTTGGTTGTCGATTATCCCGTTTACTTCGCCAGTTGCGATGATTGCGAGGATTCCGTTTGGTGTGCCGCTTTGGCAGATTCTGTTGTCCATTTTCCTTTTGATTGCTTCTACTCTATTGATGGTTTATATTGCTGCGAAAATCTATAGAGTGGGAATTTTGATGTATGGCAATAAAGCGACTTTGAAGGAGATTTGGAAGTGGATTAGAAGTTGATTTCTCTTTACAATAAATTTTCATTTTATTTGTGAAAAAATTAATACCGTGAAAAAACTTATTCTATTTGCTTTTGCTTCGTTAGTAATTATTTCTTGCAGGAAAGATGACAATGATGAGAAATCAGAATCTTTGATTGTTGGAACTTGGACTCTGACTAAAAATCAAGTAATGTCAGGAAAAGACAATTCAGTTTTGTTCTCCGAAGCTATAACGGATTGTCCAGATAAAAGAACTTACTTATTCTCAGAAAATAATTACACAATAAACAGTTTCAAGGATAATTTCACGGTTTCTTGTATAATAGATGATACAGAAAATGGGGAATTTAATTATGATGAAAATCAGAAGCAAATCACATTCAAATCTACTCGTACAAATAATCCTTACACACTCAAAGTTAACTCAGTCACAAATCATGAGCTACAGTTAATCGACCCTCTTTATTATTATGATGCTGACAATGATGGAATTAATGATAAATTTGTGATGGTCTTTAATAAATAATAAAAACGCTTTAGTATTTTCTAAGGCGTTTTATATTTAATTTTTCTGCTCCTATAATTCAAAACCAAATTTTATTTAATTATAATTTTTTGAGAATGACTTTGTTTTTGATTTTGGATTGTAAGAATATAATTCCCTTTAGAGAAGCCTCGAACATCAATAGTTAGTTTGTTAGTATTGTTAACATTTTGAGAATAAACAACTTTTCCTGTCATATCAACAAGGCTGACAAGAGATGATTCTTTGGAAAGTTGCTTGCTTAGAGAAATTGTAACTTTATCCGAAGCAGGATTTGGATAGATGCTTATCGAATTTTTGAGTTCATTTTCCTTGGCTTCTAAAGTCAAATCTGCTTGCGTATTCTTCCATATTTTTGCTTTTGAATTCTCCATTCCAACCGCATATCCCACTTTGACATTACTAAAATAGATGGATGAAATATAAGCATTCTGATTTTGTTGATACTCTTGGTATCCATTTTCAGGACTGTAGGTCATTCTTACCAAACCTCGCGGGCCACATCCGCACATAGTTTGTTCTTCAAAAATACCCCAAACAGTATTTTCATTGATGGCAAATATGCTTTTTATATTATGTATAGAACCATAGCCTAATTTTACAAAATTGTTGCCTCCATCTGTTGTTTTGTAGAAACCATTAGTATAATAAAAACCAATATCTTTATTTATAAAATTAAATGGAGAATAATAAGGTTCAATAATTTCAACCCAGTTCTTACCACCATCTTGTGTTTTTAAAATTTTATTTAAGTAAGTATAAGGAGTATAATTACTTGTCGCATAGCCTATTTCTTCATTAAAAAACTGTATATCATAAAATTTCACTTGCGAATCATTTCCGATAACTGCTTCCCAAGAACCACCCCCATCACTACTTTTAAGTAAAAAAGAATTAGTATCGGAATCCAGACATGAGAGGAAAATTAGATTTTCGTTGACACATGAAATATAATTCAGAGTAACATTTGACCCTAATTCAATAGCTGTCCAAGTTTCACCACCATTGGTTGTTTTCAGTAATTTTCCATTAGCTGCAGTAATGTAGCCTATGTTTGATGTAGGGAACTGAATTTTCCCCAGATTTTGAGTTGTACCAGAATTTTTTTGTTGCCAAGTTGTACCACCATCGGTAGTTTTGAGTATAATTCCATTGGTACCTGTGACTATTACAATATCTGGAGTAATGGCATAAACATCTGAAAAATTAGAAGCTGTTGTGTTACCTATATTTTGTTCAATCCATTGTGCTGAACAATTAAAATGGAGAAACCAGAATAAAAAAAGTGTTAAGAAAGTTTTCATTAGAAATAGTTTTCATAAAAATAATGAAAAATTTCTTTCAAATTGAAAAAAATCTCAGTTAAAATTATGAAAAATCAAAAAAAAGAGAACCATAACTGATTCTCTTTTAATTTATTTCTTTCTCTTAGCTTTTGATTTTTGCTTTTGTTGTGCTCTATTCGCACCAAATTTCTTAGGTGCTTTTCGTTTGCTTGGTCCACCAAGATTGATTTTCTTGTTCTTATCTTTTTTCTCGTGGAAAGCAGATTCTCCTTCGTTAAGTTTTGCCGTGGTCAGGAATTTCATTTTCACTTCATCCTGTTCAGACGCGATTTTGACTTTCGAAATGGTTACTTCTTCTGGAAATTCGGATTTTGTAATTTCTCTGTCCATCAATAGCTCGATGTCAAGAAGTTGAGCTTCTTCTTTTTTGGTGAAGAAAGTCACAGCAATTCCGTCTTTGTCTGCACGTCCGGTTCTACCAATTCTGTGAATGTATTGTTCAGCAACTTCTGGAACTTCGAAGTTGAAAACGTGAGAAATATCCGGGATATCAAGACCTCTCGCCATAATATCAGTTGTAATGACACCTCGCAATTCCTCATTGCTGAATTCCTGCATTACTCTTAAACGGAAATTCTGAGATTTATTAGAGTGAATGACGCCAAACTCGTCTGGAAATTCTACATTCAGTTTTTCGAAGATAAGGTCAGCGTGTTTTTTATTATTTGCGAAAATTAGAATCTTCTCAAGATTATCTTCGGTTTTCAAAAGATGAATTAATAAGTTCAATTTGGTATTAAAATTATCAACAGGAATCGCAGATTGGGCAATCTTTTCCAAAGGTGTTCCTGACCTTGCCAAGGAAATCTCGATTGGAGAAGCGAAATATTCGTTCAATATTTCATCCAATGCTTCTGTCATTGTTGCAGAAAAAAGAATATTCTGTCTTTTCTCTTTCATCATCTCGAAGATGTGAGTGAGTTGTGGACGGAAACCGAGATTCAGCATTTCGTCAAATTCGTCGATGATTAATTTGTTAACTTCTCTTAGAGAAATCGCATTATCAATCGAGAGATCCATCACTCTTCCAGGCGTTCCCACCAAAATATCGCATCCGTCATTGAACAACAACTTCTGTGTATTGATGTTTTTTCCGCCATAAACTCCGATAACTCTTGCAGTTATATTTTCCGTCAGTTTTTCAAGAACTTCCGTTACCTGAACTACCAATTCTCTTGTGGGAACAAGAACCAAAACCGTTGGATTCCCCGTTTTATTATATTTCCAAGTTTTGAGAACAGGAAGCAGATAAGCCAAAGTTTTTCCGGTTCCGGTCTGGGCAATTCCCATCACATCGCGACCAGAAAGAATCGGTTTCAAACTTTTTTCCTGAATCGGCGTCGGTTCAAATAAATCTAAATCGGCTAGAACATCAAGAATCTTTTCCGGTAAATCAAAATCTGCAAAAGTGGTTTTCATCCGGCAAAGATATGGATTTTGAAATCAAAGGGAAATTACAATTGACATTTCAAAAATGTTCAGTTCTATTTTCTAAATTATTAATATCAAAGAAATTATACCCCAAATCGTAAATATCATTTTGATGTTTATAGAATCTGCCGTCTGATTCCAAAACAAAATCATTATCTTTATCGTTATAGATTATTAATTTGTACTTTTTTTTGAAATTAGATTGAACTTTTTTAGCATCTAAAATTTCATTTAAAAGAAGAAATTTTTCTGATTGTGATAGAAAAATTTGTTTACTGTTTTCATCGAAATTTATCCAAGCTGAATTTGGGAAGTTTTCATTTTTGTGAAATTTAGATAACTTTAGTTGTTGATACTTAAACATAGCTTTTCTATAAGCCATAATCAATTCGGAAGGAGCCTGACTTGCATAATCAGAAATAGTTTTAATGATTTTATTATTTTTTACAAATGTCACTGTAACTCTATTTTGGTCACTTATGTCAGCCGAATAAGAGTTTTCGAGCTTTCTAATATTAGCTTTCTTAAAAGAATTTTCAATGGTTTTATATTCGGCAATTGACATACTGGAAGTAAAAAATCCATCAGTTGTATTGTATTGTTCTCCTAAATAAACGACTTTACCATTTTTATCGAATTGAATATTCATAATAGGACAAGTTCCATAACATCCAGACGAAGAAATTATTATTTTGTCAAAAGTTTCAGATGGATTTAATTTATATTTTAGATTATAATATTTCAAGTAATAATCTTTATGCTTTTGAATTGTCAAAGTGTCTTTTGTAATTGAAATGATTTTATAACTATTCCAAGATTTTCTGATTGGATTAAAAATTTTCAAGCTATCATCATCAATTTCATACCTAGTTGAGTCACCTTTATATACAATCCTTCTTTCTTCTCTTGGCTTTTCTTCATCCCAATTAAAAAAACCAAGTTTATCAATTAAAGTTGCATTTTTATAAAAAATAAATCCTCCTAAATTGGATAAAAATGGAGAAGGAGGTTCATCATAATCTTGATTCTTATCAATATGTAATTCTACATCTTTTGCAAAATTCCATTCTCCAATAATATTTTTTTCAAATTGTTTTTGCTGTTCAGATTTACACGAAATCAAAAAGATTGCTAAAAGAAATATTTGATAAATCAACTTCATAAATAAAAATTACTTTTGTTCTTCTCTCAAAATAATTCTAAAAGTCGTTCCTTTACCCACTTCAGAATTCGCAATTCTGACATCGCCTCGGTGATATTCGGAAACCACTCTTTTCGTCAAAGAAAGTCCTAATCCCCAACCACGTTTTTTGGTGGAAAAACCGGGTTTGAAAGCATTCCTGATCTGTTGTTTTGTCATTCCGCTTCCGGTATCGGTCACATCGATATAAACGCTTTTATTTTTTTTGTAAAGTGACAATTCTAATTTCCCTTCACCTTTCATTGCATCAACCGCATTTTTTACTAGATTTTCAATTACCCAGCTCATCAAGATTCTACTGTGTGGAACGAGAATCGGTTCGTAAGTTTTCCTTAAAGTAAATTCAACTTTTGTAGAAATTCTGGATTTCAGATAATCATAATTCTGCTGAACAGTTTCATTGATATCAAAATCATTGAGAGTAGGAATAGAACCAATTTTTGAGAAACGTTCCGAAATGGTTTTCAGTCGGTCGACATCCATTTCAAGCTCTTTCACACCTAATCCATTCTCGTCCTCAAGCTTCATGATCTCGACCCAGCCAATCATTGATGAAAGCGGCGTTCCGATCTGATGTGCCGTTTCCTTAGCCAAACCTGCCCAGACAAAACCTTCGTCGGTTTTCTTTAACAATCGCAAAAACCAAAAGGAAAAAACGAGATAAAGCGAAATGAAAAGTGCCAGCAAAAAAGGATAATAACGCAGGTAATTCATCAGATCCGAATTATCGTAATATAAATATTGATTGTTAAAATCCGGCAACTGAATTTCGAAAGGCGGGTATTTGCTTTCCATTTCGGAAATTTTGGTCTGCAATTTTACACTGTCTTTTAAAACTTCTTCCGAAATCCCTCTACTTTCCAGCAATTCTCTTTTCTTGTTTGTAACAATAATCGGCAGATCTTCATTCTCACTAATGACATAAAGTGCCAGTTCATTGAATCTCGGGTCCACATCTGTATCCTGAAGATAACGCATCGCAGTCGCCAGAGATTTGATCCTTTCGGTTTCTTTACTTCTAAGATGCTGGATCAGGAAATTGGACGAAATAATAATCCCAGCGACAATCGAGGTCAGTATAAAATATACAACCCAGCTATTGATACGTTTCAGAAAATTAAGTCCTTTCATTATTGCTTATAAAACGGCAATTTAGGAATTTATTATATAAATTAGACATTAGATATCAGACTGAAAAATCAAAGATTAATGCAGATATTTGTATTCGAATAAATTAAAGACAATGATTACGATTCAAAATACAAAACTGAAAGCGACTTTTCACGAACTTGGAGCTGAATTAGCCTCTCTAATCAATCTCGAAACTGGAAAAGAAATCATGTGGGGAGGTAATCCTGATTTTTGGGGTGGAATAAGTCCTGTGCTTTTCCCAACTATTGGCGCTTTGAAAAATGACCAATATATTTTTGAAGGCCAAACTTACGAACTTCCCCGCCACGGTTTTGCCAGAAGACGAACTTTTGAAGTAAAAAACTTATCTGAAAATGAAGTTGTTTTCGAATTAAAATCCGATAAAGAATCTTTGAAAATTTATCCCTTCGAATTCAGTTTGGAAATCAAATATACTTTGGCTGGAAATAAGCTGTCTGTTTCTTATCAAGTAAAAAACCTGTCAGAAAAAGAAATGTATTTTTCTCTTGGAGCCCATCCGGGATTTGCCATCGATACAAAAAATGGATTAAGCTACAATGATTATGAAATTGTATTTTCCGATGATGAAAAATTGGAAATTCATCCTCTGATTGATAATCTTATCAGTAATGAAACTAAAACAATTGAACTTAATAATAAAGTGCTTCCGTTGACTTATGAATTGTTCTCAAAAGATGCGCTGGTAATGACCAGTATGAAAAGTCAGGAATTGATTTTAAGAAATAAAAAAAACAATCATAGATTGATTTTTTCTTTTTCTAATTTTCCGTATTTCGGGATTTGGGCAGCGAAAAATGCAGATTTTGTTTGTATGGAACCTTGGCAGGGCATTGCTGATTTGGAAAATCATAATCAGGAATTGACAGAGAAATTCGGGATTCTGAAGTTGAAAAAAAATAAAGACTGGAAAGCAAGCTGGGCTATTGAGATTGAATGATTTTTATCGTAAAGTCGCAAAATTTTATTTTGAGATTCTTTATAAGTCGCAAAGTTTGCCACTTTATGGAAATAAAGAAACCCTTTCAGAGTTCTGAAAGGGTTTCTTGTTTAATTTAGATTCTACAAAGTTTCCTTCAACCACTCAAAGAATTCTCTCTGCCATACCAAACCATTTTGAGGATGTAGAACCCAGTGATTTTCGTTCGGGAAATAAAGGAATTTTGTTTTCAAACCTTTCAATTTTGCTGATTGGAATGCTTGCTGGCCTTGTTCATAAGGGACACGAAAATCTATTCCACCTTGAATAATCATTATTGGAGTATTCCATTTATCTATATGATTAATTGGATTATATTTTGCATAAGCTTTTTGCATTGGTTTAAACCAATAAGTTCCTTTTAAATCCCAATTTGCAAACCAAAGTTCTTCCGTTGTACCATACCAAGATCTCATATCAAACAATCCATCGTGTGCAATAAATGTTTTAAATCTGTTTTCGTGAATACCTGCCAACATATAAACAGAATAACCACCATAACTAGCTCCAACAGCCGCCACTCTATTTCCATCTACATAAGGTAACGTTTTAGCAAAATCGGTAGCTGACAAATAATCTCTGATTGGTTGTCCACCCCAATCGCCACTAATTTGCTCATTCCATTCCACACCCCAGCCGGGCATCCCTCTTCTGTTTGGAGCAACTACAATGTAACCGTTAGCAGCCATTAAAGCAAAATTCCATCTTGTTGAGAAAAACTGTGTTAATGCAGATTGTGGTCCACCTTGACAATAAACCAAAGTTGGATATTTTTTATTCGGGTCAAAATTTGGCGGATAATGGAACCAAACACCCATTTCTTTTCCATCCGTAGTTTTTACCATTTTAAGTTCTGATCTTCCTGCGACTAATTTGGAATAATTATCTTTATTGATATCAGTAATTTGTTTCAAAGCCGAATTTTTCAACTCTACTTCGAATAAATCCGCATTGTGGTTGATGTCGGTTTTTGTTACCCAAAGTTTTCCTTTGTTTTCCAAAACAAGATCATTAATATCGAAGTCACCTTTCGTCAATTGTTTTACAGTTTTGCTTTTAACATCTACAGAAAATAACTGTTTTGTTCCTCTGAAAGCTGACGTGAAATAAATCAATTTGGAATTCGAAGCCCATTTTACATCGCCTGTCACACTTTCGTCCCAAGCTTTGGTCAAATTAGTTTTTGCTTTCGATTTCCAATCCATAATCACGATGTCGTTTTTATCTGCTTCATAGCCATCTCTTTCCATCGAATTCCACAGCAGGAATTTTCCATCATTACTAAATTTTGGATTAACATCATAACCCAACATTCCTTCTGTAAGATTTGTAGTTTTTCCAGAAGCAAGATTGTAAGCGAAAATATCCGTATTGGTACTTTGAGCGTATTCCGCTCCTGATTTTGGCTTAGTTACATAAAGTAATTCGGAAGAATCCGGACTCCACACAAAATCTTCCGCTCCACCAAAGGGTTTCTGAGGCGAATCAAAAGCTTTTCCTTCTAACAAATCTTTTGCAAATTCTACAGTTTCGGTAATATTAACAACAAAAACATGATTGTAAGATCCCTCGTTCCAAGCATCCCAATGACGGTGATTAAGGTCTGTATAGATTTGAGCGGTTGTTTTTGGTAAGTCTTTATATTTATCTTTTCCTAAAAGGTTTTCTACATGAACTGCTTTACTAAAAGCTACTTTTCTACCGTCCGGAGAAATCACTATGTTATCTACTTCTCCAATGTCATAAAATTCTGTCCAAGTGTTCCCTGAATCTTTGGATAGAAAAATTTTATTATTTTCAAAAGCATAAATTCCATTCTTGTCCCATTGAATCAAACTTTTCTTTCCTAAATCAATTTTGGTAGATTCTCCAGACGTCTTAAGCCAAAACGCTTCGGAATTTGATTTTTCTGTTTTAAGGTCTGTTTTGCTGATTTTGTAAATCAGAGAAGAATTATCCGGAGAAACGGACTGAACACCAAGACGATTAAGCGTCCACATAATTTCCGGTGTCATTACCTGTTGTGCATTCATCATAAAAGGTGCTGCAATTGCTACAGCAAGAATCTTTTTTAATTTCATTATAAGTAATTGATTTTGAAAAAACTCGGACCAAGTTATTAAAATAATACGTAAATTTGGATATAACTTAAAAACTTATTCCATGAAAATTTCAAAATATATAACTGTTGTCATAAATCACGGTAATATGTGATAACCTTTGGTTACTTTTTTCTATAACTTTCGCAAATAACTAATAATTAAAATTTATAACTATGAAAAAACTTCTACTTTTTTCCTTAATTACGTTTGGTCAATTGGCCTTTGGTCAATATGAAGATCTGCCGCAGAAAACAGTTTATTTCAAACCACCTGTAAACTGGACCAATGCTTGTTCTTATATGAATTATATAGAACCTGATCTGCCCATAGATTTTTATCCTCCGGGAAATCAAATGACCTCTGCATGCGAAGGTTGGTACAAAACAACTTATGCCTTTTACAAAGCGAGTGTTGTTTTTAATAATTGTGCGGCTTTAGGAGGAGTTGTTCTTCCTAATTATGAAAACTACGGAATCGTTACCGAAGACACTATTTTTTATGATTATTCGGCGGGAGCAATTTCTAATCCACCAGCTTGTCTTCTGGCCGTAAATGATCCTTCTAAAAAAATTGCAGTTATTAAGATCTTTCCAAATCCGGTTCAGGATTTTGTGAATATAGAATCTGATAAAAATTTCATTGCTTATGAAATTATCGATAATTCTGGAAAGCTTATTTTCCAGAAGGATTTCAAAAGTAACAAGATTAACATTAGCAATTTGAAAACAGGTGTTTATTTTATCAAATTGAAATCTCTAAGTAATGAAACTAATATTGTGAAATTTATCAAAAAATAAGTTTTCATTTATTGATTTATAATCCATATATTTGCGCTTCAAATTTTATTATTAAGACGAGACTATGAGTACAATATTTACGCTGTTTATGATTCTCATTATCATTGCCAGCATTTTATTAATTATCATTATAATGGCGCAAAATCCAAAAGGAGGAGGTCTTTCCGGAACTTTTGGGGGAGCATCTTCGGCTACTTTTGGAGTTCAGAGAACCAACGACTTTATGGAGAAAGCTACCTGGACTTTGGGAACTACAATTGTTGTTTTAATTTTATTAAGTGTTATTCTGACAGGAAAGCCAACTCAAGCTGCACCTACATCTGCTCCTGTAAAGACTGAGCAAACACCTGTTAAAACTACTCCGGCGAATACAACTCCAGCTTCTCAAGCACCAACTACTAGTAAATAAGAATTTACATTTATATATTTGAAAAGCTTCCAAAAATTGGAAGCTTTTTATTTTATATTAAATGTATCTCTATGAAAACTTATTCTCATCGAAGCATTTTTTCATTAGTAGATGGAAACATTCTCCCATATCATCAGAAGCCCTGCAAATAGCATTTTCCAGCATATTTCTAACTTGATTTTCGGTAACTGAAGCCTCTGTCCAACTTTTCCCGGAGGTATAAGAATTGAGAATAAATGGCATAATCCTATCGATAGCACAAGCAAAAACAGCATCTGGTGTTTGTTCTTCTTCGAATTCAATCCATAGATTATAAAATTCATCAGAAAGAGGCTGATCCAAAATTCCAAAAATCTTTTTTGCAGCTAGTTTCTCTCTTTCAAACTTCCCTTTCATCCCCTCTTCGTCAAACAAAAATGTATCACCTGCATCTATCTCTACCAAGTCATGAATAGATAACATTCTGATAACTCTCAACAAATTAATTTCTGAATTATCTTTGGCATACGGGTAAAGAATCTGCGCAAGAATAATGATTTGCCAACTGTGTTCTGCTGTATTTTCCCTTCGCGAATCGTCTGCATTATAATTTCGCCTCTGTACGTTTTTCAAGGCATCAACAGCCAGGATAAAATCTATCTCTTTTTGGATCTTCATTTTTTAAATATTATAATTGCGTTCCTGCTTCGACTTCATAAGGTTCTTTTCCAGATTCGAAAATTCTAGTTGACTCCGAACCTTCAACAGTAATTCTATCACTAATTCTTCTTATCCAATTACCTTCTCTGAGTCCAATAACCTTAATATTATTTTGAGTCAAAAATTCTTTAATTCTAGTTTCTCTGGTTTCACCATTGTGCTTGATTTCGGGATTTGGATCGAGATAATGTGGGTTAATATTAAACGGCACTAATTCCATACAATTGAAACTTGATGGATAAACAATCGGCATATCATTGGTCGTTTTCATGTTGATGCCGCCAATGTTGCTTCCTGCGCTGCAACCTAAATAAGGTTTCCCAGATCGTATATTCTCCTTCAAAACACTCATTAATTCTAATTCGTGCAAAGTCTTTACTAAAAGAAATGTATTACCTCCACCCGTGAAAAAACCTTGAGCAGAGTTAATAGCTTCTATCTTATCGTCAAACTCATGAAGACCTTTTACATTAATATTAATTGTTGAAAAAAAACCTTTTGCCTTCGCAGTATAATCTTCGTGTGAAATTCCTCCGGGTCTTGCAAAAGGAATAAATACTATTTCCGATATACCCTCAAATAATTTTACGAGTTCTGATTTAAGATATTCTAAATATTGTCCTCCAAAAAGTGTGGAAGTTGATGCTAATATGATATTCATTATATTGAATTTGGTGGGTAAATTTCGGGATTAATTTTAAAATAAAAAACCCGCAGAAAAATCTGCAGGTTCAAATAAATTTGATTTGATATGAAGAAAAAAGAAATTTCCTAAATTAAATCAATACTAGTTTCCAGCATCAGCAGGAGTAAAGCTAGTTAGACCTGTCCATGTTTTTGCCCAATCCGGCAATGAAGTTCCACTTCCGGCACCTGTAGCAGAAGTGTTTGTTGTAAATACCCCTGATAAATCCGGATTAGTAACAGTATCTGAAGTTGAAGTTGACCATTTCCAGTTTGTTCCAATATTTACAAAACTAATATTTGTCATATAAGAACCAGATTTGAACCAATTGTGCGTTCTCATTGTTTGGAAATCAATCCCTGTAGAAAAATTAGCAAGAACTACGTTATCAAATTTACCGTTTGTTCCGGCTCTCAATTTCAATGCCTGAGATTCTGATCCTTTTGTATTACCAATTAAAGTAAAGTTTTTGATTGTAGGATTAGAAGCACCATTACCAAAAGTTGTATTAGGGTCTGTATCTTGCGTATCCGCTTCTATACCTCTGTTTCCCGGTTCAGTCGCATTAAGATATTCTTTCTTTCTTGAAGCATAAACAAATTCTGCAGTTCCCTGCCATCCTTCTGTCCAGTCAAAACTATCATCTCCAACACCTAAAAGAACCAAGTGGTCAGCATTCACATTACCTCCAAAGAATTCTACAGCATCATCTGCACCATCGGTTACATAGACATAAGAAACCTTTGTTCCGCTACCAACTCCGAATAAAGAAAGTCCGTTGAATTCTTTCTCCGGGTTATATTTGTAACCACTATGTTTAATTACTACATAAGAGATAGATCCTGAATTATCTGTTTTATCTGTACCTCCATAGATCTTGTCACCTAATTCTGAGGTTGATGTTCCTGAAGCACTTCTATTGCTTGGTGCTTTACCCAGCACAACAATACCACCCCAAGATCCCGGGATTGGATTAGCTCCTTCAAAAACAACCGGAGCAGAAGCCGTACCATTGATGAACAATTTTGAGCCTCTTTCTGCCATTAGATAATTAGCACCCTCGCTTACAACGATCTTAGTCCCGGCAGGGATTGTAAGAGTTGCCCCTTCCAAAACGGAAAGCTTACCTGTTAATTTATAAGTTTTAGATGCGTCCAAAGTTAAATTTACTCCAGCTGGAATCTCTCCTTTCCAATCATTTGGATTAGCATATGCTTCCGGATTGGTGACTGTTGTTTCATCATCATCATTATTGCTACATGATACAATAAAATTCGAAGCAGTTGCCATCAATGTCAGGCAAAAAGCTGCTTTTAAAAAGTTCTTTTTCATAAGATTCAATTTATATTAGATATTAAAATTTGTAAGATAGATTAAGACCAATTTGTCTTCCTTTAGTATAGCTTTTATGTGTGAAGCTGCCGGCATTATTTATTTGCTCTATTTTGTTTTCCGAGTTGATCAAGTTTCTTGCTGTTACACCAATACCTATCTGTTTTAGATTAAATTTGATTGTTGTATCCAAAAGATGAATTGGATTTTCATAAAAATTACCCACTTTATTTGTTCCTAGAGCAAACAGACTTTTCCCTACATAAGAATAAGTGACAACAAAATCTACAGAATTATTTTTTTCGTAACCAAACTTTTGGTTGTATCCTAAGTTCACGTTACCCAAGAAATCGGCCACACCTTGAACATCATCTTTTTCCTGACCACTAAACGTAATCACTTTACCTTCATTTTCTTTTGCAAATTCTTCTTCAGACTTCAGCTGTTGTTGAGAATGCATATAAGTGCCGTTAAGAAATGTATATAACTTAGAATTACCCCATTGGTAAATATCTTTTCTAAGTTCCATTTCTGCTCCAAAAACATATCCCCAATTCGCAATATTGAAGTAAGTCATATCACTGGAAGACGCCGTAGAATAAGTCGTTCTTGCAATTGGATTCTGTATATATTTTCCAAATGCCGTGATAGAGAAAATCTCACCAGCTTTTGGAAAAACTTCCCATTTCAAATCAAGATTATAGTTATCTGATGGATATAGATTGGGATTACCGTAAACATTGGTTGTTACATCATAATATGCAATGGGAACCAATTCTTTTGGCTGAGGAAGCGTATAAGTCTTGGATGCAGATAACCTTAAGTTTTGTTTATCATTAATGCTGTATTTTGCATTAAGAGCAGGTAAAAACTTATTATACTGCTTGTCTTTTTTACCATCTCTGGAAATAATATCATTCCATTTACTCTCGATATTTACATAATCATATCTTCCGCCTAATTGCACAATAAACTTGTCACTGAATTTATAATCTAGGTTCAAATAACCTGACTGAATGTTTTGTGTGAAATTGTAAAAGAAAGGAACATACTTATTACTTGGGTCTTGGAAAGTCCCGTAAGTAAAGTTAGAATTATTTAAAATATTAATAAATGCATCTATATCATTAGGATCTATTTGTGAAGAATAACTCACTCTATTGATACCTATTGTTGTATTATTGAATTTTCTTTCTTTATAAATTCCGTTATAGCCAATATTTACTTTTAGATTATCAAATTGTTTTGATACACTCAAAAATCCATTAAGAGTATTATCTTTTAAATCGTCAAAATAACGGTGGTTGTTTACAATACTACCCGTATTCAAGATAAGATTCTCTGCATCTATTGTATTTTGAAGTCTGTCAGGTCGTTTGCTATTCAGTATATTATACCCTATTCCCCAATCAGCAAACCAAGTATCACCTATTTTATGATTACCATATAATTGGTTGATCAATGTAGATGTTATTTTATTATCACCTCTGTTTATAAATACATCAAGACCAATTTCTCTCATATAACCTTTGAAGAAACGAGCGTCTTGTTCTGATGAATGAATAAAATTGGAAGTAAAACCAATTTTGTTTCTAGAATTGAATTTATATGCCAAATTCAACAAACCTGTTGTATTAGTATTATAAACATATCTTTCAGAATTCAAATTTTTGATTGCGTCGCCATTGGAATCAAAAAAACCTTCCTGTCCTTTACTGTATGCATAATTGTTTTCAAAGCCTGCATAAGCAAAAACAGACAATTTACCTACACCACCCCCCCCTTCAATTTCCATATTAGAATTGAATGGATTATCTGCATTGTTAAAATTCCAGTTTGTTTTATAAGGATACCCTGATTTATTAAATGTTGATTCTTTGTATCCAAAAAAACCGGGTCCTCCATCTTGTAATTTGAAACTTCCTTTATCAAAAGTCTGAAGATTCAAAGAGCTTCCAATCCCTACTTTAAAATAAGGCTTTCCGGAGTGTTCTTTAGAAACTATATTAATATTAGCACCACCAAAATCCCCAGAAAGTCTTGGATTATAGACCTTATCAAGAGAAATATATTCTACAATAGATGTCTTGAAAATCTCAAGATTAATATTTTTGAATTCAGGATTATCAGATGGGATGATCAATCCATTTAGCGTTGTAGAATTATATCTGTCTCCTAAACCACGGATTACTATCTGCCCGCTGCCTTCTTGTTTTTGGGTTCCTGTAGCTTTTGTAACAGCAGTTGCAACATCACCAATTCCTTGTTTTTCTAACTGAACAGAACCAACACGTTCAATAACTTCAACAGATTTTTTCTGAGTTGTAATGATGTTACTTTCTGTACCTTTTTTAGAAGTCCCGATGATTTTCACCTCATCGATTTTCTTTTCACCCTTTATAGTATCTTGGGTATTTTGAGCCAACAATGCTGTAGTTGACATACAAAGAAACAAAGCACTGATGCTTATCGTTTTTGCTTTCATTTTTACTTTCCTTTTTTTCTTCGTTGCCAAAGAAATGATATGGAAAGCAATCCGAATGTATAAGAATTTTTAAATATTCTTTAATTAAGCATTACGAAAAACAGTATTATGTTAAATTAAATTGAACAGGTTAATACTTTTTAAAAATCTGTTCATTTATTGTTAAATTTGCAATAGATAATTTTTACTGAAAAAATTGTCAAAAACAGTCAAACCCTCTGATATCAATGGTTTGCAATTTTAATCAGCAATTAACATTAGAAAATTCCCAAAATCGACACTCAAAATGGATTTTACACAAGCAATAGAAATTTTACGATCCGGCGGAACCATTCTTTATCCTACTGATACCATTTGGGGAATCGGATGTGATGCCACCAATCCGGAAGCAATCAAAAAGATATTTGATATCAAAAAAAGAGAGCAGAATAAGTCTCTTATTATATTAGTAGAGTCCGAAAAAAGATTGCAGGATTTGGTAGATGTCCCGGAAATGGCCTGGCAGATCATCGACCTCAGCGA
Source organism: Chryseobacterium sp. (assembly GCA_003248755.1). Classification (GTDB taxonomy): domain Bacteria; phylum Bacteroidota; class Bacteroidia; order Flavobacteriales; family Weeksellaceae; genus Epilithonimonas. Next base: position 18,134 of record QFQW01000035.1, read on the forward strand.
AAAACCAGTGACCATCGTTTACGAAAATCCAAAAAATCTTCCCAAAGAATTATTAGCAGAAGATGGAAGTGTCGGTATACGAATCGTAAAGAATGATTACTGTAAAAAACTGATCTCAAAGCTCAATAAACCATTGGTTTCAACTTCTGCAAATCTTAGCGGACAAAAATCACCAATGAAATTCAGTGATATCTCGAACGAAATCAAAAATGCGGTTGACTATATCGTAGAAGACAATCAGGACAAAGTTTCTGAGTTTTCGGGTTCCTCTGTCATCAAAGTGTGGAACGACAACCAGATCAAAATCCTCCGCGAATAAATAAACCGGCGGATGACCTTTTGCAAGACCATCCGCCGGAAAAATAAACTATGAAAAAAAACTACTTTTTGTATTTACCATAATCTCAAAAAGAATACCGCTCCCATTTTCATAGCAAAATGTCTGATTTCTAATTCTATAAGCAAAATAAAAAGACAAAAAGTCTTGATTATCAGAAAATAAGATAAAAACCTCAAAAACAATTATCTTTGTGACCTATAAAGGAGTCATTATATACAATGACTTTATTTTTTAATTTTAGTAATGTTTATAAACCTCAATCAAAATAAAAACCTCAAACTTTTCAAGATCATTTCTGAAGTCGCCAACAGAAACGGACAATCTGTTTACGCTGTTGGTGGGTTCGTAAGAGATCTTCTGATGCAAAGAAAAGCACCAACCGACATCGATTTCGTCACAGAATCCAGCGGAATAGAACTCGCTGAAAGTATCGCAAAAGAAATCGACCCAAAAACAAAAGTGGCCATTTTCAAAACTTATGGAACAGCGATGTTCCGCTACAAAGATCTAGAACTGGAATTTGTAGGAGCAAGAAAAGAAAGCTACAGCGAGGATTCCAGAAAACCGTCCGTAGAAATCGGAACGATTGAAGATGACCAAAAACGAAGGGATTTTACCATCAATGCAATGGCAATTTCCCTTAACAAAGATAATTTTGGAGAACTGATTGACCCATTTGGTGGAATGCAGGATCTATCCAACAAAATCCTTAGAACGCCACTGGAACCTCATCAGACCTATTCCGACGATCCATTGAGAATGATGAGAGCCATCAGATTTGCAACAACTCTGGATTTCGACATCGAAGAAAATTCTTTGAAAGCCATCAAAGAAGAAGCTGAGCGAATGAAAATCGTTTCTATGGAGCGTATTATGGTTGAGTTCAACAAAATAATGCTTTCCGACAGACCTTCAAAAGGTTTGAAATTATTAGAAGAAACTACTCTTCTCGATTATATTCTTCCAGAACTCACCGCCTTGAAAGGCATTGAAGATATCGACGGACAAACACACAAAGACAATTTTTATCACACCTTACAAGTTGTTGATAATATTGCAGAAAGCACAGACAAACTTTGGCTACGTTGGTCAGCCTTGCTTCACGATATTGGAAAAGCACCAACAAAAAAATATGTTGAAGGAATCGGATGGACTTTTCACGGTCACGAATTTGTTGGTTCAAAGCAAATTAAAAATATTTTCAAACGACTGAAACTTCCACTTGGACAAGAACAGAAATATGTTGAAAAACTGGTAAGGATGCACGCCAGACCAATTGCACTGATCACCGACGATGCTTCTGATTCTGCATTGAGACGATTGCTTTTTGATTCCGGAGAAAATATGGAAGACCTTTTCACCCTTTGCAAATCGGATATCACGACAAAAAATTATTCTAAACAAGCTAAATTCAAAAAGAACTTCGAATACGTCGCTCAAAAGATAAAAGAAGTCGAAGAAAAAGACCAAGTCAGAAATTTTCAACCACCTATTTCTGGAGAAGAGATCATGGAAATGTTCAATTTGAAACCTGGAAGAGAGATAGGAATTTTAAAAGAAAAAGTAAAAGAAGCGATTCTTGAAGGAGAAATCAAAAATGATAAAGCTGAAGCGAGAGATTTTGTGATTGCTGAGGCTAAAAAACTGGGATTAAATTTAATTTGATATGAATAAGGCAGAATTAATCCGAATCATCCATAATAAACTCTCAGAAAAAATCCAAAATTTGGAAAAATTGATTGCTGAAACCCGAGCTTCCAATAATGACACCAAAAGCTCTATGGGCGACAAGTACGAAACAGGAAGAGAAATGCTACAGCAGGAAATCAACAACCTACAGATTCAACTGAATGAAGTTTTGAAACAACAGGATTTCCTGAAAACAATTTTAATAAAATCTTCTGACAAAGCTGAAAAAGGAGCGATTGTAAAAACAGACAGAGGTTTATTTTTCATCTCGGTTTCTTTAGGCGAAATCACTTTTGAAAACCAAAAAATCATTTGCATTTCTCCTGAATCTCCTTTAGCAAAAGTTATGAATGGGAAACAAAAAGGTGAAACTTTTTCTTTGAATAATATGAATCAGGGGATTGCAGATATTTTTTGATTTTCGGGACAAAATAGGTTTTCGGGGTCTCTTTTAGATAAATTATCACATCATCTTTCAAACTTCGATGTAAATAATTTCTGAAAAATTGATTTTAATTTGCTTACACTCAGATTTTACAAAGAAATATGCCTGCTTTTTCACAGTTTTGAATTACTTTGAGAAGATTAAATAAGTTCATATCAATCTCTCATTAACTGAATTTTATACAATTGAAAAACTAGATTTACATTATAAATAATAGATAAAGAACATTGAAATCCTATATGAATAAAGGATTTTTTTGATTAGTAAAGTTTTAAGTATTTTTTCACCATATTGATTATCAAATCATTATATTTGTACAATCTGATAATGTTATTCTATCAGATTCAAAAAAAACAAAAATTAATACGATGAAAAAATCAATTACTTTAGGAGTATTGCTTATCTCTACATTTTCTATCGCGCAATACAAATATCCAGCAACGAAAAATGAAATTGTTACCGATACGTATTTCGGAACAAAAATAGAAGACCCATACCGCTGGCTCGAAGACATCAAAAATCCTAAAGTTCTTGATTGGTTCAAAGCTCAGGAAAACTTTACCAATTCTGAACTATCAAAAATCCCCAACCAAAAGAAAATCCTACAAGAACTTACAGAACTTGATAAAATAATCGCCGTGAAATATTCGCCAATAGCTTCTGAAGGTGGAAAGTATTTCTATCAAAAAAGACTACCGGAAGAATCTGTTTACAAACTCTACTACAAACAAGGCAAAGACGGAAAAGAAAAACTGTTGTTCGACCCCAAAAATTACATTGCAGGAAAAGTGATGGATTTTACGGTAAGCATCAGTGACGATGGAAACAGAATTGCCTTTAACCTAAGTGAAGTGGGCTCTGAATTGGGTGACGTGAAAATCATGGATGTTGCAACAGGAAAATTCCTTCCCGATATTTTGAAACATAGTGCCGGCTATTTTGTAGACGGAAGCAATACGGAAATACTTTATGCAGAAGCAAAAAGTTATGATACGCACGACCCGGAAGTCTGGTTGAATTCCCAAACAAAACTTCACGTTATAGGAACAGATAATTCTAAAGACATCCTTCTGGCAAGTTCAAAGAAATATCCGGAACTTAACATTTTACCTTCGGAGTTTCCCGATTTCTATAGTTTCAAAAATTCACCTTATATATTCTTAGGAAAATCAACCGTCGAGAATTATAAAGAACTCTACTACGCTCCGGCTTCCGAAATGAAAAAAGACCATATCACATGGAAACCTTTCTGTACAAAAAAAGATGAGATATGGAGTTTCTTTGTTCAAGGCAATGATGTTTATCTACTGACAACTAAGGGAAACTCAAAATTTAAATTAATAAAAACATCACTTTCGAAACCCGATTTTACCAATGCAAAAGAGATTGTATCAGGAAATAAAGACTGGAAAATATCATCTGTTACGCAATCCAAAGATTATCTCGTTTTCTTCAAAACCAAAAATGAACTGGTTGTTGAACCTTTTTATTATAATTTAAAAAGCGGTGAGATTTCCAAAATATCAACACCTTTAAAAGGGAATTTGGAAGCAACCTCTCTCTCCAAAAACTCAAACGAACTGCTTCTTACCAATCTCGGCTGGAATATCCCTATCAATTTCTACAACTACGATATTGATAAAAAAGAGTTTTCAAAAGGTCCGTTTAATATGACCTTTAATTTCCCAAATATTGAAAATATAGTCTATGAAGAGATAGAAGTTCCTTCTCACGATGGTACAATGGTCCCGCTAAGCATTCTTTATGATAAGACAAAACTGAAAAAAGATGGCAGCAATATTGCTTTTATGCAAGGCTACGGAGCCTATGGAATGTCCTATTCTCCTTATTTTTCATCGAGATTTTTACCATTGCTTGACCGAGGCGTTATTATGGCTTTTGCTCACGTCAGAGGTGGCGGAGAAAAAGGTCAGGATTGGTATCTCGCGGGTAAGAAAATAACAAAACCCAATACTTGGAAAGACTTCAATGCGTGTGCTGAATATTTGATTAAAAATAAATATACTTCCTCTGATAAATTCGGAATTTCTGGTGCAAGCGCCGGAGGAATTCTCATAGGCAGAGCTATAACAGAACGTCCGGATTTATATAAAGCAGCCATCCCAAAAGTTGGATGCCTCAACGCGCTCAGAATGGAATTTTCCCCAAACGGCCCTGTTAACATTCCCGAATTTGGAACTGTAAAAGATGAATCCGATTTCAAGGCTATATTGGAAATGGATGCCTATGAACACATCAAAAAAGGGACAAAATATCCTGCACAATTAATAACAACCGGTTTCAATGATTCTCGTGTGGAAAGTTATATTCCTGCAAAATTTGCAGCAAAGATGCAGGCTGATAATGGTTCTCAGAATCCTGTTTTTCTATATGTAGATTATAAAGCAGGACACTTTGGAGGAAGTACAGTAGAAGAACAGTTCTTACAAGCAGCAAGGGAATATTCTTTTCTGTTATGGCAGTGTGGTGACAAAGATTTTCAAATAAAGTGAAATAAAATAAATTAAAACTAATCCAAAAACATAATTAACATGAAAAAACTATTGAACATTATTATCAATGCTATTCTGGTATTGATTCCTTTCTTTCCTATTCTGGAAAACTTCTTTCCCAATCAGGTTGACAACTCTACGTTTGGCTCGTATCTATTACATTGTTTAGGTATTTGTGTAGTAATGCTGATTCTAATGCTAATTGCAACAAGAGATTTTGTCTCCAGTTTTTTTAATCTAAAGTTAACGGCCATTTTGCTATTTATTTTGGGAATGATTGTGATGATACCATTACATCTTGGACCTCCAAGAAGTGATGAATCTCTAATTGCTTCTTCTTACATAGAAAAAACCAGATATGCCCTTTTGATTATTGCTGTTGTGGTAGTATATGTTGCTGTTTTCCTTTTTTTAAAGAAATACTGGGCTCAGCTGAACACCATCGAAAAATTAATTATTATTCCATTAATTGCAGGACTTCCTTTTCTATTATGGGACAATTACGATTCCTTTATGTTTACAGAGAAACTTACAGAATGGAAAAATTCGGGAAAAGATTCAAAAGATTTTTTTCTGCAATATGTGGTAATCTATGAAAACTGGAGAGCGGCAGGAAGAATCCTGCTTTACCTTTCTACTATCTGGTTCGCCATTATTTTGATGCATCATTCTTTCATCAAAAAATGGAAAGGAATTGTGATTACAATATTCTCAATAATTGGTGTTCTATTCTGTTTTGGATTTTTGTTCGTGAGCTCAGACCTATATTTTCCATTCATGGTACCTGCCATTGTAATGGCACCGCTATATTGGTTGGGACTAAGTATTTTGAATGAAAAAGAAGATTGAAAAACTATCATATTTTAAGAAATAATGTTCCCATATTTTTCATAAATTTGGGCATTATTATTTATTCTCAATGCAAAACTACCTCGATTTACTTCAGCATATTTTAGATAACGGAACCGACAAAACTGATAGAACAGGAACCGGAACACGCAGTGTTTTCGGATACCAGTTGCGTTATGATTTGTCGAAAGGATTTCCTTTGGTAACAACTAAAAAGGTTCATTTAAAATCTATTATCTACGAATTGCTATGGTTCATCAAAGGAGAAACTAATATCAAATATCTGAAAGATAACGGTGTTTCCATCTGGGACGAATGGGCAGATGAAAATGGCGATTTAGGCCCGGTTTACGGTGCTCAATGGAGAAGCTGGAGCGGAGCCGACGGAAAAGTAGTTGACCAGTTTTCTGAAGTGATTGAGCAAATCAAAAAAAATCCGGATTCCCGCAGATTAATAGTTTCTGCCTGGAATGCGGCAGAAATCCCAAACATGGCTTTGGCACCTTGTCACGCTTTATTTCAGTTTTATGTAGCTGATGGAAAATTGTCGCTTCAATTATATCAAAGAAGTGCAGATGTTTTCTTGGGAGTTCCTTTCAACATAGCGAGTTATGCGCTTTTATTGATGATGGTGGCGCAGGTGACAGGACTTGAAGTTGGTGATTATGTCCACACTTTTGGCGATGTTCATATTTACAACAATCATTTTGAGCAGGTCCAGAAACAACTTTCCAGAGAAACAAGACCTTTGCCAACAATGAAACTGAATCCAGAAATTAAAGATATTTTTGATTTTGATTTTAAAGATTTCACATTGGAAAATTATGACCCGCATCCGGGGATTAAAGCGCCGGTAGCGATATAATTTTTAGTTTTAAATCCTTAACTTTGATTAAAATCCTGAAATTATGGAAATTAAAATCAGTTTAGACGAATATGCAGATGTTCCTTTCATCAAAAAACTTTTGTCTCAGATAAAAGGGGTGAAGAATGTTGAGATTACTGAGGATAATAAAACTTATTCTTGGGAAGAAATTGAAAGTTCTGATGAGTTTAAGCAATTAATTGAACAAAGCAGAAACCAAATCAAAAATGGAGAATATGAAGAGTTTTCAGATGAATTAATTGATTCTATTTTTAATAAAAAATGAAAATAGTTTTTTCAAAGGAAGCTATTAAAAGTCTTCAAGAAATAACTGATTTCTTGAATTATCGCTGGACTCAGAAAGAATTTAAACTATTCAAGACAGATTTAAAAAAAATTTAAACAATCATTGAATGATAAAATAATTACTTATCCTACAGTAGATTCTGATACCAAATTAAGATTTGCTTTATTAGGAAATGAACAAGTGAAAGTATATTTTGATGTTCAAACTGATTCTGTTGAAATCTTATTATTTTTACCTTCAAAAAGTAATCCTGAAAATGTAATAAAACTTTTAGGAAAATAAAATATAGTGAAGTCTAAACCTTCACTTTTTTTGTAACAATCTTTTAAAAATCAATACAAATAACTTTAAAATAACATCGATTATAAATTCGGAAGAATGAAAAAAATATTCATTGCGGCACTTTTTCTAGGTGCAATTTTTAATTCCAATGTTGCTTTTGCACAGACAGAAACGTCAGGAAGAAATGTTCCTTACAGAGCAACACACACTAAAACAACAGAACTTAAACATACCAAACTGAAAGTCAATTTCGATTATCAGAAAGAACAGATGAACGGCGAAGAATGGCTGACTGCAAGTCCGTTTTTCTATGCGACCAACGAATTGGTTCTTGATGCAAAAGGAATGTTGATTCACGAAGTAGCTTTGGATAAAAATGGTTCTAAATCACCTTTGAAATACGATTATAAAAATGATGAACTGAAGATCATACTTGATAAAACTTATCAAAAGAATCAGGATTATACAGTTTACATCAAATATACAGATCGTCCAAATGAAGTAAAACAAGCTGGAAGTGCGGCGATCAATGATGCCAAAGGTCTTTATTTCATAAACGCTCAAGGCAAAGACCCAGATAAACCAACGCAGATCTGGACTCAAGGTGAAACAGAATCATCTTCGGCTTGGTTTCCAACCATAGATAAATCCAACCAGAAGACAACTCAGGAAATCTATATGACCGTTCCTGATAAATACGTCACCCTTTCCAACGGAATTCTGAAAGATTCTCAAAAAGAGTCCGGGAACCTTAGAACAGACCACTGGGTAATGGATAAGAGACATTCTACTTATCTTTTCTTCATGGGCGTTGGAGAATATGCGGTTGTGAAAGATAAATGGAGAAACATCCCCGTAGATTATTATATCGAGAAGGAATATGAACCTTACGCAAAACAGATCTATGGTAACACACCTGAGATGATCGAGTTTTTCTCCAAGAAATTAGGCTACGATTATCCCTGGGCAAAATATGCACAGATCTCCGGAAGAGATTATGTTTCCGGAGCAATGGAGAATACAACTGCAACACTTCATGGAAGTGATATTCTGCAAAAACCGGGACAATTAATCGATGAGAACAAATGGGAAGACACGATCGCCCACGAATTGTTCCACCACTGGTTTGGAGACTTGGTTACAGCAGAAAGCTGGAGTAACTTAACGGTTAATGAATCTTTCGCCAACTATTCAGAATATCTTTGGAACGAATATAAGTACGGAAAAGACCAAGCGGATTACCATCAGATGGAGGATGTCGGGCATTATATTCATAATCCCGGAGATTTCAAAAAAGATTTGGTAAGATTTGATTATGCATCGCGCGAAGATGTTTTTGATTTGGTGACATACCAAAAAGGTGGTGGCATTCTTCATATGCTGAGAAATTATCTTGGAGATGATGCCTTCTTTGCGGGAATGAATGATTATCTTAAAACTTACGAATATCAAAACGCAGAAGCCCATCAATTAAGATTATCATTTGAAAAAGTGTCTGGGAAAGACCTGAACTGGTTCTTCAACCAATGGTATTTTGGAAGTGGGCATCCAAAATTGAATTATACTTCTACTTACGAACCTGTGAAGAAACAGGTAACCGTTGTTATCAATCAATCTCAAGATCTACCTTTTGAATTCCCTTTGGCAATCGATGTTTATGACAATGGCAAACCAAAACGTTTCAATGTTTGGGTGGATGCAAAAGCAAAGAATACTTTTTCTTTTGATTCCTCGAAGAATCCAGACCTTATCAATATCAACGCAGACGGAATTCTGGTTGCAGACGTAAATGATTCTAAAACTCCTGAACAAAACTTATTACAATTTACAGGTTCGAAAGAATTAAAAAGTAAATATGCTGCTTTGGAAGGCATCGAAAAAGCAGATGCTAAAAATCCATCTGTCATCAAATTATTGGCTGCTGCATTGAAAGATTCGTTCTTCAGAATCAGAGAAAAAGCTTTGGAACAAATCGATCTTTCTAATTCAGATCAAGCAAAAGCATTGACAGCTGAAGTAGAAAAGCTAGCTTCTAATGACCCAAAAACTTTGGTTCAAGCCGCAGCAATATCAGCTTTGACAAAAACTAAAAATGCAAAATACAGTTCCATCTACGAGAAGGGACTGAATGCTGTTTCTAATGCAGTAAAAGGTTCTTCTTTAGCAGGAATCGCAGATCTTGACCCATCCAAAGCAGTCACAGCAATCGAAAACATCGATTTGAATGGAGCATCGGATGATCTAATATCCAAATTACTTCCGCTTATCGTATCAAAAAAGATAGAAAAGCAGATGCCAGCCATCGGAACAACTGTTGCATTCTACCCTTTCATCAAGTTCCAGGACCCGGCTCTTGGTAAATCTGCCGAGGAAGGTTACAATTGGATTATGTCGTCTGACAATCTGAAAGCTACTGAGAAGGTAACTAAAGTCCTGGTGCAGGCAAAATCTCAGATGCCAGACAATCCGCAAGTGAAAATGATGATTGTACAAATGTTGAAAGATGGTCTGAACAAAAAAATGGAAGTTCTGAAAGCTAATCCTAACAGCCCAACTATTAATCAACAAATAGATGCAATTAATAAAACGATTGATGCTTTTAAATAAAATAAAAAAAGAGGGAGATTTTATCTTCCTCTTTTTCCTTTATAATATTTTTATTCAAAATTGATTATTCTCCAGCAATGATATTATGAAGTGTAATTTTCAAACTTTCCAATTGCTCTTTCTTACTATCCAATTTTTCATAAGTATCTTTTAAAAGTGGGTTTTCTCTGGTTGGAGAATTGAAGAACGCCAAATTATTTTCAAGTTGAACCACTTCTGCTTCCAAATCGGCAATTTGATTCTTGATTTTTCTGGCTTTATCGGTCAACTGACTTTCCGACAGGTTTTCTTCTTTCAAGTCAAACTCATTGATTTTATTGAGTCTCAGCTTCTCTCTCAGAGTTTTATTAAATTCTGTATTGATAGACAACTTATCTTTCGGAACTTTCCCGATAGCATTCCAAGAATTCTTGATTTGTTCAATTTTTTCAACAGATCCTTCTCCATCTGTCAAAGCTTTTAGCTCATCAAGAAGTGCTCTTTTATTTTTGTAGTTTTCTTTCCAATTATCGCCTGCTGTATTGTTCTTATCTCTATAATTTTTGAAAAATGTATTACATGCGTCACGGAAATCATCCCAAACTTTATTAGCTTGACTTCTAGGAACGTGACCAATTTTTTTCCAATCATCCTGAAGTTTTTTGAAAAGCGGAACAATCGTTTCCCAATCTTCCGAATTCATATTATCCTGAGCTGTTTTTATCAAACTTTGTTTCGCTTCTAGATTTTCTATTTGAGAACCCTTCAAACCTTTGTAAAAATCATTTTTAGCCGTATTGAAGTTTCTCAAAGTTTGTTTAAAATCCGTCCAGTTTTGGTTGGAAAACTTTTTTGGAACTGGTCCTATTTTTAGAAATTCGGAACGCAAATCTTCAACTTTTCTAATAGCTTGTTGCCAAAAAGTATGATTGGCAGATTGCGGTGCGGACAAACCTTTCAGCTCCTCTATAATTTTATTTTTCTTTTCAAAGTTTTCTTGTTGTTCAGACTCGATGACAGCAATCAGCTCAGATTTTCTTTCGTGGATTTTATTCGATATTTCTTTGAATTCTTCCCAAGTTTTTTCACGGAATTCCTCTGCAACGGGTTCAGCTTCTTCTTTCCAAAGTTTATGAAGGTATTGAAGTTCATTCAGAGCTTTTTGAACTACATTTTCATCCAACAATTCTTTGGCTCTTTGAATAATGTGCTGTCTTTTTTCAAGGTTATGTGCAAACTCCTGTTCAAGATATTCTTTGTTAAGATCCAACATTTCATTGAACATTTTCAAATGATGGAAATAGTTATTATTAAGATTTTTGAATTCGGATTTTGCGACCTGACCGGCATTTCCCCAAGCTTCTTTGATTTCTCTTATCGCTCGGAAAAGATTAGTTCCGGCTTCAGAATTAGTATAAAGATTTTTGAGTCTTTCGATAATATCAAGTCGTTGCTGCAAATTGGTCTGATGTTCAACTTCCTGTTGCTTGTGAAACTTGTCTTGTTTTTCTTTAAAAATATTGATTAAAGCTGATAGTTTGGAAGATTGTGGATGATGGAATTCGAAGTGTTCTTCCTGATTCCCTTGTTCCACATATTCGTGCTTTTTATCTTCGGTTTCGTCTGAGATTTTATGGTTGGCATGTTCTCTCAGATTACTGAATTTTTTAGAAAAAGATATAACGTCATTTTTATTAACGATTTTTTCCATCTCATCCAGAGTTTCTTTCAGAGAAAGATGAGAAAAATTTTCTTCTACAACTTCTACATCCTGATGTTCAGATTCGGTTTCCGTATCCGGAGTTTTTTCTGCAACCGAATCTTCTACAGACTGATTTTCAGCAATATTAGTTTCTGAATTCAAATTTTCATTCTCAGGATTTTCGTTTTCAATACTCATAACAAAGGTGAATTAATTGACGATAACAACTTTTAATTCCACTAAATTAAATGTTTTTTCTAGAAAACACCAAATATCAATATGAAATTTCCAAAAAAATATCAAAAAACAGAAAACATTCTTAATCAAAAATTCAAATATCGGCAATCACTTGACAAAGGCTTGCCGATGTTGTATCTTTGCATTTCGAAAAATTTTAAACCGCAGACAACCGTCTGTTCAAAACAAAAAAATAAAATCCGTAAATTTTATGAAAACATCTGATTTTAATTTTGATTTGCCTGCCGAGTTATTGGCTGAGCATCCATCAGAAAATCGTGACGAAGCAAGATTGATGGTTCTTAACAGAAAAGACCAAACAATTGAGCATAAACTTTTCAAAGACGTAATTGATTACTTCGACGAAAAAGACCTTTTCATCTTCAACAATACAAAAGTTTTTCCTGCCAGATTATTTGGAAACAAAGAAAAAACCGGAGCTAAGATTGAAGTTTTCTTACTAAGAGAGCTTGATGCAGAAACTCGTGTTTGGGATGTTTTGGTTGACCCTGCAAGAAAAATCAGAATCGGAAACAAATTATTCTTTACAGAAGACGAATCTCTGGTTGCAGAAGTTATTGACAACACAACTTCCAGAGGAAGAACGCTTAGATTCTTATTTGATGGTTCTTACGAAGAATTCCGTGCAAAATTGACAGAACTTGGTGAAACTCCACTTCCAAAATACATCAAAAGAGAGGTTGAACCGGAAGATGCAGAAAGATACCAGACAATCTACGCCAAAGTAGAAGGTGCTGTTGCTGCTCCAACTGCAGGTCTTCACTTTTCAAAACACTTGATGAAGAGATTGGAAATCAAAGGAATCGATTTTGCAGAGATTACACTTCATGTTGGTTTGGGAACTTTTAACCCAATTGAAGTTGAAGATCTTTCTAAGCATAAGATGGAGTCTGAAGAAGTGATTATTGACGAGAAAAATGCTGCCATTATTAATGCTGCAGTTGCAGAAAACCGCAGAGTCTGTGCTGTTGGAACAACATCTATGAGAGCTTTGGAAACTTCGGTTTCTTCCAACAAAAAAATTGGGCCTTATAGAGGTTGGACAAACAAGTTCATCTATCCGCCTCACGATTTCGGTGTAGCAAACTCGATGATTACCAACTTCCACACGCCTAAATCTACTTTGATTATGATGATTGCAGCTTTTGCAGGTCGTGATTTTGTGATGCACGCTTACGAAGAAGCTATCAAGGAAAAATACAAATTCTACTCTTACGGAGACGCAATGTTGATCCTTTAAGATTTGAATCTTTCAAAAATAGAATGCACAACTTTTACGGTTGTGCATTTTTTTATATCTTTTAATTTCATTAATTTCATCAGATGAAAGCACTTTCTTTTTTAGCATTATTATCCATTACATTTTCTTGCTCCCAGACTCAGGAGAATTTTTCAACACTGGCAAGTCTTCCAAAGAAATTAAAAGAAGCTTCGGCTTGTGAAATTTCGAAAGCTTCACCACTGATCTGGACAATTGAGGACAACCATAATCACAATGTTCTTTTTGGATTCAATAAGAAAGGAGAATTAATCAGGCAAATTACCATTTCCAATGTTGAAAATAATGACTGGGAAGATTTGACTTCTGATGATGAAGGGAATATCTACATTGGTGATTTTGGAAACAATGATAATGACAGGCAAAACTTAGCCATTTATAAAATCAATGCTTCAGATTTGAATAAAGATGAAGCTAAAGCAGAATCAATTGTTCAGTTCTATTATCCCGAACAAACCGAATTTCCTCCAAAAAAGAAAGACCGGATTTTTGATGTGGAATCATTCTTCATTCATAATAATAAGTTTTACCTTTTTACTAAAAACAGAAGTTCAAAATTTGATGGAACAACTGTTTTATATGAAGTTGATAACAACTCCACTCAAAAATTACCTGCAAAGAAAATCGGAAGTTTTGTGACTTGTGAACAGTTCAATCATTGTGCTGTGACCAGTGCAGACATCAGTCCAAATAAAGATAAAGTTGCAATCCTAAGCTCCGATAAAGTCTGGATTTTCACTAACTGGAAAGGCAATAATTTCTTCTCCGGAAATGTTGAAAAAATCGAACTGAATCATTTTACACAAAAAGAAGGATTATGTTTTAAAGATGAAAATACAATTCTAATGACGGATGAAGGTGATAAAAAAACAACCGGAAATCTTTATCAATTGAAGTTGAAATAATTCAGTTTTAGTTGGATAAAATTCATCTTGTAAAAGAATATATCAACATATCCGTAAGAACTTCCTGTCTTTTTCTGTAATCGTTTTTTAACAAACCTTCAAACTCAAAATTGCAAAATTCCGCTACTTTTTTGCTGGCGATATTGTCCGGTGCGATTTTCATAAAGATTCGGGTCATTTTTTTTTCATTCATACAGAAATTACGAAATGCTTCCAAAGCCTCATAAGAATATTTGTTTCCGGAAAAATCATTGAAGATAAAATAGGCCAACTCACCTTTCGGAACCGACCAATCGATTTCTCTAACTGAAATATGTCCAATCAATTCATCCGATTCCCCGAGAAAAATCCCAAAATAAAAACCTTCATTATTCTGACAGCTTTCAATCTTTTTTTGGAAGTATAATTTTGCTTCTTCTAAAGTTTTAGTTGCGTCCAAAGTTCTGGAAAAGTAGTCTTCCAGATAAATTTTATCATTCTGAAATTTAGTATAAAATTCTTCTGCAAAATCTAATGAATAAGGTTTCAGAATAAGACGTTTGGTTTTTATCATCACATCATTTTAAAAAGTTCCGCCAATCCCAATCACCAATCTTCCACCGTCAGAAGACTGGAAATATGAAGCATTGACAGAAATCGCATCAACAGCATTCAACCAAAATCCACCGCCGTATGAGTTATGCCATTTGTCGGAACTCTCGTTCGGATTCCAAACTCTTCCTAAATCAAATCCACCGAAAAATCCATAGCTCAAAGGTAAAATTGAATTTTTGATTTTCCCGACTTCATATTTCAAATCTGTGGTTTGAAAGAAAGAATTCTTCCCATAAAAACGGTTGAATCGGAAACCTCTCAAATCATTATTCCCACCCAAAGTTGACATCTGATAAAACTTGTAACCATCTCCCAAAAGCCATTTTGCTTTTGCATAAGACGACCAAACCAATCTTTTATTTGTCGTTAAATAATGTAAAAATCCAAGTCCGGTTTCGAGCGAAGTATATTGCCTGTCCGTATTTTCAAGGTTCATATTGTAAACTGCTCTTACATCGAATTTCATTCCCAGTTTCGGATTGGCTTTATTATCGTAATTTTCATAATTGAAGGACACATCTGCTCCACCAAATCGCTTTGAAGTGAATACATCTTCATTAATAACATTTGGCAAAGAAATATACCGATTTGCTGTTCTATCGATTTTCAGAACTTCATATTTCAGTTTCGCTGAAAAAGTTGATGCATTTTTGTTCCAATTGATTGACGGTGAAAATGCAAATTCCTTCGCTCTTACATTGGTAAATCGGTTTCCAAATTCTTCATTCAAATTAATGGTTTCATTCCCTATTCCGTAGAAATTCCGGATGTAATGAGAACTCGTCACCCTCGCATCCAAACCATAAAACCAGCCACCTGTCAACTGTGGAAAAGTCCCTTGGTAAGCCAACTCATAACCTTTGGTTCCTGTAAAATAATTGGCTTTTAACTGATGTTTTTGGAAAAAAGGATTTTGTACAAAATTGTTTACAATATAAGTTCCAACCACACCAAAAGAAAGTGCATCATCCGGATTGAAACCAAGATTTGGCATTACCAAAGTACTGTTATATTTCGGTTTTTTGTAATTATATTGATTGACGTCATAATCGTCGGTCAACGTTACACTTGTATTTCCTTTGTTTTCTAAGTTATTTTTTTTGCTTTTGTAATCGTATATTCTCACATTTTTGGAATTGGAAACTGTGTATTTGTCCTCATCCAGTCCACCTAACAATCTAACTCTGATACTCGATTTTGATTGTCCTTTCACAACAAATTCATCATCATCAGAAAGCGCATAAATCCAAATCTCTTTGGTTTCTTTTCCTGAATAAATCTTGGAAGATTCCAACTCTTCGCCAGATTTTTTCAAACGATAGATTTTGACTTCGGTTTCGTTGTTTGGTAATCTTGTGACAACAATTTTATCTTTTTTGTCCGTTCCTGTCAGCATCACTTTTCTTTCCAAGAATTTAAAATAATCTGAAGCATATTTTTTCAAATCGCCTTTACGAATCAATAATTTTTGAATCAAATCTTCAGAAATCTTATCCTGAGTTTCTTTCGGCAGGTTTTCAAATGCTTTTCTGATATCATTTTCAGTTAAATTATTTTGAATGAAATCCGCAACATCCAGCCAGTCTTTTTCACTAGAATTCTTCGTGAAAGCCAAATCCAAAGGATAAGGTTCGCGAT
>QFQW01000138.1 GCA_003248755.1 Chryseobacterium sp.
TGGGAACAGTCGGAATCTCGGAATTAGGCGCTCAAATCAAGGAAGAGCAATTGATTCTCAACAGAAAAAGAGAACCAGAAGTAAAGAAAATCGAAAAGAAGAAAACCTCTGTTATTCAGGAAAAAAACTATCCGCCGGATAACAAGAAAAAGGAAGATTCGCTCAATCTGAAATATGACATTGTGAATGTCCCGCCGGTTTCCAATTTCAAAACCACAGAAATCCAAGGCGAGGATATCTCTCCAAAATTTTCCAATGATTATCAGTCCAATTATTTCAGATTGGGTTATGGGAATTATGGGAAATTTTTGGCTGATGCCAATATTTCAGGGAAAATCCAAGAGAATGTTGAGATTGGAGCAGATGCGCATTACCTTTCTACAAACGGACTTAAGAAAGAATACAATTGGTCGTCAAAACAAAACGAAGCCAAAATTGATGTGTTTTCTAATATTTATACTGAAAGCGGAAAGTTTAATATTGATGCCAATTATGCTTTCAACAATTACAATTATTATGGGATTTATGCATTGACGCCTTCAAATAATGATGTCGATTTACAGCAAAAAGTGAATAAATTCAGTGTGAATGGTTATTACGACCACTATTCCAATGAAATTCTAAATAATGTTCGTGTGAAATCTTACTTTTTGAGCGACCATTTCGGTGCGAGTGAAAACTATGCGAATTTGGATGTTAATTTGTCAAAGCACGATTTTTCTGTTTATGACGATATTACAGCGAATGGAGATTTGGGAATCAATCTGGAAACGGTTAATTCCAAATTTGATATTCTGAATAAAAATACTAATAATCAATTCAATTTTACATTGTCGCCAAAAGTGACATTCTATAAAGGTGATTCTTATTTGTTAATTGGTTCTGATTTTAGTTTCCTTAATTCTAAAAATTCCAGCAATGTAACCGAAGAATCAAAGAATAATAAATTCTACTGGTTTCCAAAAGCAGAGGTTTTGGTTGCAGCTGCAGATGAATTCAAATTTTATGGAGGGATTGATGGTGGTTTGAAACTCAATACTTACGGTAATCTTCTGGACGAAAATCCTTTCTTGATTTCTGATTTGACTTTAACTCCAACTGAAACCAAATACCATTTTTATTTCGGTTTGAAGGGTGATGTTGACCAGACTTTCAAATATGATGTTAATGCAGGATTCAGCAAAGTGAATAACGCTCAGTTTTTCTACAATAATAATCTGTTTGATACTAATATCAGCGCAGACAGGCAAGGTTATGATTATGCAAATACTTTCAGTTCAATCTATGATAATGGAACTTTGATGGAAGTAAATGGAGATTTGCAGGCATTCCCAATGGAAAACCTAACTGTTGATGCGGGTTTGCATTTTATGAAATACAAATTGGATAATCTGGAAGAAGTATATTATAAGCCATTATTCCAATTTAATCTTGGTGCAAAATATACAATGCTGGAAAAGAAACTGAATCTTGGCTTTAAAGCTTATTTCGTAACGGACAGAAATTCAAATTCTTATGAGGTAAGCAATATTGCTGCCATTCCAAATTATACAACAATTGAGAACAAAAACGAAAAAGTTGGCGGTTATGCAGATTTAAACTTATCCGCAGAGTACAAAATTCACAAAAATTTCAGTATTTTCGCACTCGGAAATAATCTTCTGAACGCCAAATATCAGAATTATCTGGGCTACAAAGTTTTGGGAGCACAGTTTTTGGGAGGTGTGAAGATTACTTTCTAAAATTATTGATAAAGTGATGATTAATGAATTATCATTTATCAGTTGTAAAATGGCTCCGTAGTTCAACTGGATAGAATATTGGATTTCGGCTCCAACGGTTGGGGGTTCGAATCCCTCCGGGGTCACTTAAGGAGACAACTATTTACTAGTTGTCTCCTTTTTTTATCCATAAATTCCTATTTATCAAATTTTTAAAATCTGATATTTTGTATTCGATATTTTAAACGTAAAATGTTTAGTCTATTTGAATTAAACAGTCTGAAAGTGCCACAATAGGCTTGTAATCTAAAATTATTAAGTGTTTGAAATCTCCTTAAGGTTAGAGTTTTTTCTCTCTTTTGACTTATTATAGGTAATATAGTAATTCTAATAATACTTTGTATTTTATTTGACGCGTTTAAATTTAAGAACAAAAAATAACCTTTTCTTTTAGCTTGTCTGTTACTTGCATGGACATTTAAATAAGCTATTTCATACACGTGTAATTTAGCATTTAATAAAATTAATTTAGTATTAATTTTATTAAACGCTTCATTTTTTTTGTTAATTTATTGATAATAATTCTGTGATTAAAGATTATTATTGCGTTGTATTGGTTTTTTTGGGATTTTATTTGTATTTTAGTGAAAATTAATTTAATAAACTTCATACTATGAAAAAAACAATTATCGTATTGGGAATCCTATGTGGATTGAGTACAAGTGCACAAAACTGGTCATTGACCGGAAATTCAGGAACAACACCTGGAAGTAATTTTTTTGGAACTACCGACAATCAAAGTCTAATTTTCAAGACAAATAATATTGAATGGATAAGACTCACTCCAAAAGGAAGGTTGATATTTCAGAATATTGACAATGGTTATGGATGGGATAATAATCTATTCATAGCAGGTGGTAATGATGCTGCTACAGGTCTTGGCAATACAGCATTAGGTCTTGGTTCGTTGGTTTCTGTTTCTACAGGTGGGGGAAATACTGCTTTTGGAGCAAACGCTTTGAGACCAAATACAACGGGAACTGGTAATACCGCTATTGGGGTCAATTCTATGTTGAATAATCTTGTAGGAAATAGTAATACTGCCGTAGGACTTAATTCTTTAAATGGTTCAGGAACATTGAACGAGAATACAGCTGTTGGGTTTGCGGCTTTGGCCAGATACAATGCTGCGTCAACAGATGCGGCAAGCTATAATTCTGCATTTGGATTTAGTGCTCTAAATAGTATGATTAATGGCAATTATAATACTGCTCTGGGGAGAATGGCTCTAACAAATTTGTTAAATGGTAATAATAATATTGGAATTGGAGGGAGTGCAGGTTCTAATCTTTATAACGGAAATAATAACATAATCATAGGATATGGGACTACAACTTCTGGAACAGGAGTAAATAATCAATTAAATATAGGAAACTGGATTAGAGGTAATAATGGTATCATTGGTATAGGGACATCTAATCTTCCTGCAGATGGAGTAGCAGCAGATGGTGAGACTTATAAGCTATTTGTAAAGGATGGTATTAAAACAGAAAAGGTAAAGGTCGATATCGCTAGTGCAAATGGCTGGGCCGATTATGTTTTTTATGATGATTACCAATTAAAGGATTTGAAAAGCTTGGAAAATTATATCAAGGAAAATAAACATTTACCAGAAGTTCCCTCTACAGAAGATGCAATTGCTAATGGGATTGAGCTTAAAGCAATGAATATACTTTTGCTGAAAAAAATTGAAGAACTTACCTTGTATTTGATCGACCAGAATAAACAAATAGAAGATCAGAACAAAAGATTAAAAGATCTAGAAAAGTTAGTTAAAAAATAATTTTCAAAAAGTATTATTATGAAAGTTATTTTAAAAAAAGTATTGCTACTGCAAATACTGTTTGCAATAGTGTTTAATGCTCAGACACAAATCTGGAATAAATTGGGGGATCAAAAATGGCCAACAAATCCATATAATTTAACTAACTACGGACCAGGTAATGCTGGAAATATTGGTGTTGGGAATTTCCAATCGTTATGGGTAGATCCTGCGGACTCCAATCATGTACTTGTAGGCGTTTTTGGAGGAGGAATATACGAAACTAATAATGCAATTACAGGTTCTCTAACTAATCCTATTTCTGTTACATGGAATAAAATTTCTAATTCTATACCGAATCAGAACGTGGAAAAAGTAGTGAAGAAAAATGGAGTAATTTATGCTACAAATAGTTTTGTTTATTGGTTTGGAATTCGACGCTTTTCCAATGTGCATAGTCAGTATCAAAATCTTCACGGTTTAGGGGTGATCAAATCAATAGATAATGGTTTATCTTGGAGTATTCCGGTTATGCCTGATAGTGAAAGAGGGTTCCAATGCAAAGATTTTACAGAACCAGATAGTAATGGTGTAATGTACGCCGTATCAGGGAAAAGAGTATACAAGTCTACCAATTCTGGAAATTCCTGGTTTGAAGTAGGACCTCAATTTTTTAGTACAAAATCTGATCTCTTATCGGAAGTGATAGTTAATCCCCAAAATACTCAAGAAGTATGGATTAGTGCAGAGGGTAGGAGTTCAAATTTAAAACATCTATTTAAATCATCAGATGGAGGTAATACTTGGCAGGAGATG
>QFQW01000036.1 GCA_003248755.1 Chryseobacterium sp.
GCGATATAAATATATCCGTTCTCAATCAGTTCCTTCATATATCTGAAGAAGAAAGTCAGAATCAAAGTCGATATGTGAGAGCCATCGATATCCGCATCGGTCATGATTACGATTTTGTGATAACGAAGCTTTGCCATATTCAGAGCTTTGGAATCTTCTTCTGTTCCTACAGAAACGCCAAGTGCTGTATAGATATTCTTGATTTCTTCATTGTCATAAACCTTGTGAAGCATTGATTTCTCAACATTCAGAATCTTACCTCTTAATGGAAGAATCGCTTGGAAATGACGGTCACGACCTTGCTTAGCCGTTCCACCTGCGGAATCTCCCTCAACAAGGAAAATTTCAGATTCAGCCGGGTCTTTGGAAGAACAGTCAGACAATTTACCTGGCAGACCAGAACCTCCCATTGGAGATTTTCTCTGAACCATTTCACGAGCTTTTTTCGCAGCTTGTCTAGCCTTAGCTGCCAAAACAACCTTTTGTACGATTTGCTTCGCTTCCAATGGATTCTCCTCTAAGAAGTTTGTTAACATTTCTCCAACGATTTTATCAACCGCCCCTGATACTTCTGAATTACCTAACTTGGTTTTAGTCTGACCCTCGAACTGAGGCTCCATTACTTTTACAGAAACAACCGCAGTTAAACCTTCGCGGAAGTCATCTCCGGTAACTTCAACTTTTTCTTTTGCAGGAAGTCCTAATTCATCAGCATATTTCTTAAGAGTTCTTGTCAAAGCTCTTCTGAAACCTGCCAAATGTGTTCCTCCTTCGTGAGTATTAATATTATTAACGTAAGAATGAAGATTCTCATTGAAAGACGTGTTGTAACGCATCGCAACCTCAACCGGAATATCATCACGCTCGCCTTCCATAAAGATTACGTTCTCCATAATAGACTCACGGTTTCCGTCGATGTATTCAACGAATTCTTTCAAACCACCTTCCGAATGGAAAACTTCCGTTCTGAAAGTTCCGTCTTCCAGTTTTTCTCTTTCGTCTGTTAAAGTAATTGTAATTCCTTTATTAAGGTAAGACAATTCTCTAAGACGGTTTGCCAATGTATCGTAATTGTAAACTAATTCAGTAAAAATAGAGTCATCCGGCTGGAAAAACTGCTTGGTTCCTCTGTAATCGCTATGTCCGATTTCTTCAACTCCGGTCTGTGCTTTTCCTCTTGAATAAACTTGTTGATAGATGTTCCCGTCTCTGTAAACAGTTGTAATCATCTCGTTGGAAAGTGCATTAACACAAGAAACCCCAACACCGTGAAGACCTCCGGAAACTTTGTAAGAATCTTTATCGAACTTACCTCCAGCTCCAATTTTGGTCATTACAACCTCTAGCGCAGATTTCTGTTCTTTTTCGTGAAAATCGACAGGAATACCACGACCGTTATCCATAACTTCTACGGCATTACCTTCTTTTATCGCGACAGTAATCGTATCACAATATCCTGCCAGAGCCTCATCGATAGAGTTATCCACTACTTCATAAACCAAATGGTGGAGACCTCTGACCCCTACATCACCAATGTACATCGAAGGACGCATACGAACGTGCTCCATTCCTTCCAATGCCTGAATACTACTTGCTGTATATTGTTTTTGACTCATATTGTAAAAGATTCAAGATATAAAACTCAAATTTTCAAATAGTTAGCTTGAGAATTTTTCTTGTTGTTTTTCTGTTAATTATTTTATTAAAGCTTACAAATATCGTGAAAATAATCGAGATATGAAAGCCCTAAAATCAGTCAAAAAAGATAAGTTTTTAACAGGGATGTTTAGTGATTTTAAATAAAAAAATCGAGATATGAAAGCCCGATTTTCCAAAATTCAATATTGATAAAAGTTTTAACTTTTCAAAAACTCATTCACTTTTGCCGCACATTGGCGGCCTTCCGCAATAGCATTAACCACAAGGCTTTGCCCGCTTCTAGCATCGCCACAAGAGAAATATTTGGTTTGATTGGTTCGGAATTCTTTATTATTTCCAATCAGGTTTCCTTTTGGGTCAAGATTGATATCCAAAGCTTCCACCAAACCTTTCTGCTCTACATGCGTATAGCCTAAAGCGATGAAAGCATAATCACATTCGATGACAAATTCTGAGTTGGGTTTTTCTGTATAGAGATTCCATTTTCCGTCGGCATCTTTTGTCCATTCCGCTTCTACAAGGCGAACACCTGTAAGATTTCCGTTTTCGTCTTTCACAAATTCTTTGGAATTAACAGACCATCTTCTTTCGCAACCTTCCTCGTGAGACGATGTAACCTGTAAAGTCATAGGCATTGTTGGCCAGGGCATTGTTTCGTCGCGTTTTGTAGGCTGCATCGGTTTATAATAAATCTGATAGACAATCTCCGCACCTTGACGATTGGAAGTTCCGATACAATCCGAACCCGTATCTCCACCGCCAATTACAACCACTTTTTTCCCTTTAACATTAAGCTCTTCTTCATAAAATTTAATTCCGCTGACCTTTTTATTATTCTGAACCAGAAAATCCATTGCGTAATGAACACCTTTCGCATCACGATTCGGAAGCATCAAATCCCGAGGAACCGTACTTCCCAAAGCCAAAACAACCGCATCAAAATTCCGGTTCAATTCCTCGACGGAATAATTAACACCAACATTGACATTAGTTTTAAATTCGACTCCTTCCTGCTCCATCCATTGAACACGACGCTCAACAATATTTTTATCTAATTTAAAATCAGGAATCCCAAATCTCAACAACCCTCCAATTTCAGAATCTCTTTCAAAAACCGTAACCTGATGACCAGCCTGATTCAACTGATAAGCCGAGGCCAGCCCAGCAGGACCGGAACCAATAACCGCTACTTTTTTATCTGTTCTGAACTGAGGGACTTTTGGCCTTGCAAATCCTTGCTCAAAGGCAATTTCGATGATATTTTTTTCAATTTCCTCTATCGCAACCGGAAGATTATTAATTCCTAAAACACACGCTCCTTCACAAGGCGCTGGGCAAATCCGTCCTGTAAACTCAGGGAAATTATTTGTTGAAGTTAAAATATGATAAGCCTTTTCCCATTGCTTTTTATAAACCGCATCATTGAATTCCGGAATAACATTTCCCAACGGACAACCGCTCTGGCAAAACGGAACACCGCAATCCATACATCTTGCAGACTGCTCTTTCAGAAGCTTTTCAGTAGCCGGTTCATAAAATTCTTTATAATTCTTAAGCCTTTCCGAAACCGGAAATTTCGCAGGCAAATTTCTCTCATATATCAAAAAACCATCTGTCTTTCCCATTATTTTTTGTTTTTTTGTCCATAGGTTTCCACCTACGGCTATTCAAATTAAACCCTACGGGTTTGTTGGATTAAACTATTTTTATTGATTCACAATTTGTCCTTCTATTACCTTTTTATATTCACGAGGATAGACTTTTACAAAGTGTTTCAGATTGTTTTCAAAATCACTTAAAAGATATTCCGCCAAATAACTTCCCGTGATTTCAAAATGCTCTTTGATTAAATCTAAAACCAGCTCGGTATCTTTCTCTGTCAAGTTTTCCAAGTCCGCCATATCAGGATTGAAATTCTTCTCCAAATCTTTTCCGACATCCCAGATATAAGCAATTCCACCACTCATTCCGGCTCCGAAGTTCCGACCAACTTCGCCCAGAATCACAACCGTTCCACCTGTCATATATTCGCAACCGTGGTCGCCGATTCCTTCAACAACTGCAATCGCTCCGGAATTACGGACACAGAATCTTTCGCCCGCCATTCCATTAATGAAAACCTTTCCCGAAGTTGCTCCATAAAGCGCAACATTTCCGATAATGCTATTTTCATTAGCTTTAATCACCGCTTCTTCATCCGGAAAAACAGCAAGTTTCGCTCCCGACAAACCTTTACCGAAATAATCATTCGCATCTCCTTCCAGAATCATTGTGATTCCTCTATTACAAAAGGCACCAAAACTCTGCCCAGCCGTTCCTTTGAAATTGAATTTCAACGAATCTTCCTGCATTCCTTCTGAATGATAGATTTTCGTCAGTTCGTGAGAAAGAATCGTTCCGACCGTTCTGTCCGTATTTTTAATTAAGAAAGAAGTTTCCACCTTCCCATTATTTTGCAAAGCTGATTTTGAAGCTTCCAGCATTTTCCACGACAGGGATTCGTCCAAACCATTATCTTGTTCTTCGGCTTTTATAATAGGCAAATCCGTTTCCATCTTATAAAGAAGCCCACTCAAATCAATATTCTGATGTTTCCAGAATTTGATTTCTTTTTTCTTTTCAAGACACTGGGATTGACCAACCATTTCATCAATCGTTCTAAAACCAAGACTCGCCATTATCTCACGGACTTCCATCGCCAAAAAGGTAAAATAGCTTACCAAATGTTCCGGTTTTCCTGTGAATTTTTTTCTTAATTCTTCATTTTGAGTGGCAATTCCGACCGGACAGGTATTGAGATGACACTTTCTCATCAGGATGCAGCCTTCCACAATCAAAGCAGAAGTTGCAATTCCCCATTCTTCAGCTCCCAGCAATGTTGCTATTACCAAGTCACGACCGGTTTTCATTTGTCCGTCTACCTGAACAGTAACTCTTTGTCTTAATTTATTTTTGATTAAGGTCTGATGCGTTTCCGCTAATCCCAATTCCCACGGCAGACCTGTATGACGAACTGAACTCAAAGGCGAGGCTCCTGTTCCACCATCATAACCGGAAATCAGAATATGGTCAGCTTTTGCTTTTGCCACACCGGATGCAATTGTCCCAACACCGGCTTTTGAAACCAGTTTAACAGAAATCCTTGCGTGACGATTGGCATTTTTCAAGTCAAAAATCAACTGCGCTAAATCTTCTATGGAATAAATATCGTGATGCGGAGGCGGCGAAATCAAACCAACTCCCGGTGTAGAATGTCGTGTTTTCCCAATCCAGGAATCTACTTTCTCTCCAGACAATTGTCCACCTTCACCCGGTTTTGCCCCTTGAGCCATTTTGATTTGAAGTTCTTCTGCTTCCGCCAAATATCTTGCTGTTACTCCAAATCTACCCGAAGCAACCTGCTTAATAGAAGAACGCAGACTATCGCCATTTTCATCAATAATATACCTGTTTTCATCTTCGCCACCTTCGCCTGTATTACTTTTAGCACCTATCCGATTCATCGCAATTGCCAAAGTTGTATGCGCTTCCCAGGAAATCGAACCAAAAGACATTGCTCCGGTTGCAAAACGTTTCAAGATATTTTCAATCGGTTCCACTTCTGATAAAGGAATTGATTGACGGTCATTTTTAAACTCCAGCAAACCTCTTAATAATGAAGCATTTTCTGTTTGACGATTGACAGCCCGGGAATACTTTTTGAACGTTTCGTAATTATCATTCCAAGTTGCCTGTTGCAAAAGATGAATGGATTGAGGATTGAATTGATGATATTCGCTGTCTTTTCTCCATTGGTAGATTCCGCCTGAATCCAGAATTCCAAACGCCGAATCTTTTTCGAAAGCCTGATAATGTTTCGCTAAAGCTTCCTTCGCAATTTCATCAAAGCCAATTCCGTTGATTCTGGAAATCGCTCCCGTAAAACAGGTATTGACCAAAGGTTTATTAAGACCTATGATTTCGAAAATCTGCGCACCGTGATAAGACTGTAAAGTAGAAATTCCCATTTTCGAAAAAATCTTCAACAATCCATCACCAACTGCTTTTTTATAATTGTATTTAAGCTGTTCCAAATCTGCATCCTCCTTGAACTCACCATCATAAAACATCTGCCTGATGCTTGCCAAAGCCAGATAAGGATTAATTGCGGTTGCTCCAAAACCAAGCAGACTTGCGAAATGATGAACTTCCCAAACATCGCCAGCCTCAATCACCAAACCAACTCTTCGTCGAACACCTTTTCTTATCAAATGATGATGAACAGCCGAACAGGCCAGCAAAGACGGAATTGATGCATGCTGAGAATCCAAAGACCTGTCGGAAAGGATAATCACCTCAAAACCATCTTCCACAGCATCCATAGCATAGCGGCAAATCCTGTCCAAAGCTTTTTTCAGGCTTCCTTCTTTTTCATCCGCTTTGAAATAGGTATAAATGGTTTTCGACTGGAATTTCCCAGTATCAACACTTCTGAGTTTCTCTAATTGCTCATTATTAAGAATCGGATGTTCGAGTTTTATAGAATGGGCAAAGTTTTTATCATCCTCCAGAAGATTCCCATTTCCACCGATAATCGTTGTTAATGACATTACCAGTTTTTCACGAATCGGGTCAATTGGCGGATTCGTAACCTGCGCAAACAATTGCTTGAAATAAGAACTGAAATGCTGCGGCTTCTCACTCAAAACAGCCAATGGCGCATCAAATCCCATTGAGCCAATTGGTTCTTTGCCGTGAATCGCCATTTCTTTGATAACTTTATCCAAATCTTCCCTGGAATAGCCAAAAGCTTTCTGATATTTGAAAATATCTTCGGATTGTAATTTATTAAACCTGATTTTCGGACTTGGCAATTCCTTCAGATTGATATTCATTTTATCCAGCCAATCACGATAAGGCTGTGATGTACAAATCTCTTTTTTCAGTTCGTCATCACTTACAATGATGCATTTTTTCATATCAACCAAGAACATTTTACCCGGCTGAAGACGACCTCTTTTGATAACATTTTTCGGATTAACAGGCAAAGCTCCCGATTCCGAAGCCATAATTACCAAATCATCCGATGTCACGCAATATCTCGAAGGACGAAGTCCGTTCCTGTCCAAAGTCGCCCCAATCATTTCGCCATCCGTGAAAGAAATAGAAGCCGGACCATCCCAGGGCTCCATCATACAAGCGTGAAATTCATAAAAATCTTTCTTGTAGTCTTCCATTTGTTTGTTTCCGTCCCAGGCTTCTGGAATCAGCATCATCATCGTATGAGGCAACGAACGACCGGAATGATAAAGCAACTCCACCATATTATCGAGATAAGAAGAATCGGATTGATTAGGTTTTGTCAACGGCAAAATCATATCCATTTCCTGAGGTGTAAAATTCGGGTTTGAAAAGGTTTTCTCGGAAGATTTCAGCCAGTTGAGATTTCCACCGATTGTATTGATTTCCCCATTATGAGCCAGAAAACGAAACGGCTGCGCCAAACTCCAGGTGGGAGAAGTATTGGTCGCAAAACGGGAATGAATCATCCCAAACGCGGAACGTGTTTTAGGATTTGTCAAGTCTTTGAAGTAATTACGAATCTGAACAGAACGTAACTGTCCTTTATAAATCAGTTTCTTACAAGAAAATGAAGCCACATAAAAACCAATCGGGTCATTGCTTGTTACACTTGTAATCTGATGGGAAATATAATTGCGGAACACAAACAGTTTTCGTTCAAAATCTTTATCAGTTTCCACATCGAAAGGACGTTCCACAAAAAGCATTTCCATCACCGGCTCTACACTTTTTGCAAGGTCACCCAAATCTATATTATTTATGGGAACCGGACGGTAACCTAAAATCTTAAGCCCTAGTTTATCCGCAGATTGTTCAATAATCTCTTTGCACTCTTCGCGAATAAAATTATTTTGAGGAAAAAATAACATCCCCACACCATAGAAACCAGGCTCCGGCAAATCAAAACCGAAATTGAGCGCCTCATCATACAACAGCTCGTGCGGAATCTGAATCTGCAAACCTGCACCGTCTCCAGTGTTGCTCTCATAGCCCGTTGCTCCGCGATGTTCCATATTTTCGAGCATAGTGATGGCATCACTGACAATTTTAAAACTCTTGATACCTTTTATATTGGCCACAAAACCGACTCCGCAGGAGTCGAATTCTGTTTCGGGTAAATAAAGTCCTTGATTTTCGGGAATGGATTTTTGGGAAATTTTCCTTGCTCTTTTCATCTACATCAATTTTGGATACTAACAAACTTAATGAAAAAAGAGTCAAAAATGATTTTAAATTACCGAATCATCAATTATAAAAACCACAAATAAGATTTAAAACAAATAAAACATCTTTTATTTGCCGATAATTTACATTAATTTAATATTGAATAATTATTCGTTAAAATTAAATTAATATTAAAAATAAATAAAGCATTAAAAATCAAATAATTAATCAAAATCAACATTTCAATTAGGTTCTAAAAAGATTGAAATAGAATCTAATTTTTCTAAAAATCCAGCAAAGTCTAAAAATTAATCAATAAAACAAAAACACCCCTAAATTATTTAGGGGGTGCAATATTTTAAAATACTATTTCAATTAAAATAATATTATATTTTCATATAATTATCAGATTGAAACTATTTTTAATTATTTAAAAAGTAAAATCGAAAAGCATAATTCGATTTTAATAAATTAATAACAATAATTAAAAACACTTGAGTAATTAATAAATTAAATTTTATTTTAAATAGTTTTCGATAACAATCTTAAGAAAACCTTAAATCAATTTCATCAACAAAACCTCGTCAATTTTCTCCACTTTTACCAAATTATTCTTAGTTAAAGTTTTAGAAGCTTTGTCCCATTTTTTTCCTGAAAGCTGAGAACGCGTTTTAACTTCATTCAATTCTAATGCATCTTCTTGAGAATTAAGAATTTCAAGAATCACTTTTTCATCTTCTCCTAATTCAACGGTTGGCGCTTTTTTCTCAGGTCTCATTTGAGGGAAGAAAAGAACTTCTTGGATTGACGGATTATTGGTCAAGAACATAATCAATCTGTCCATTCCTACACCTAAACCAGAAGTTGGTGGCATTCCGTACTCCAAAGCTCTAAGGAAATCCTCATCAATAAACTGTCCAGCCTCATCATCACCTTTTTCTGATAATAATAATTGGTGCTCAAAACGTTGTCTTTGGTCAATCGGGTCATTCAACTCCGAATAAGCATTTGCGATTTCTTTTCCGCAAACCATCAATTCGAAACGTTCTGTCAAACCTTCCTGACTTCTGTGTTTCTTAGTCAAAGGCGACATCTCAACAGGGTAATCTGTAATGAAAGTCGGCTGAATGAAGTTCCCTTCACACTTTTCCCCGAAAATCTCATCAATCAATTTTCCTTTACCCATCGTTTCATCAACTTCGATTCCGATAGATTTTGCAAAGTCGAATAACTCCTGCTCAGATTTTCCAGTGATGTCAAATCCTGTATATTTCTGAATCGCTTCTGTCATAGAAACTCTTGGATAAGGCGCTTTCCAGTTGATTGTATGTTCCCCGAAAACAGATTCTGAAGTTCCGTTAACCGAAGTCGCACAGAATTCCAACAATTTCTCTGTGAAATCCATCATCCAGTTGTAATCTTTGTAAGCCACATAGATTTCCATTGCCGTGAATTCAGGATTGTGAGTCCTATCCATTCCTTCATTTCTGAAGTTTTTTGAGAATTCATAAACGCCATCAAATCCACCAACAATCAATCTTTTGAGATATAACTCGTTTGCAATTCTAAGATATAAAGGAATATCCAAAGCGTTGTGATGCGTGATAAATGGTCTCGCTGCCGCTCCACCCGGAATCGACTGCAAAATAGGAGTTTCAACTTCAAAATATCCAGCATCATTAAAGAACATTCTCATCGCATTGAACAATTTTGTTCTTTTTACGAAGATTTCTTTCACGTGAGGATTCACGACCAAATCCGCATAACGCTGTCTGTAACGCAATTCCGCATCTGTAAAACCATCAAAAACATTGCCTTCAGCATCTACTTTTGGAAGCGGAAGCGGACGAAGAGATTTTGTCAATAATGTGAAATTTTTCACCATTACTGTCATCTCTCCAACCTGAGTTTTGAACAATTCACCTTCGATTCCGATGATGTCACCGATATCTAAAAGATGCTTGTAAACCTCGTTGTATAAAGTTTTGTCTTCACCAGTACAGATCTCGTCACGGTTAAAATAAACCTGAATTCTACCTTCAGAGTCCTGCAATTCTGCAAAACTTGCCTTTCCCTGAATTCTTCTGGACATCAATCTTCCAGCAATCACCACCTTCTTCCCTTCTTCAAAATCCTGTTTTATGGATTTTGTGGAATCAGTGATTTTGTATTCAGCGGCTGGGAATGCATCGATTCCCAAATCGGTCAATTTCTGTAGTTTCTCGCGACGGATAATTTCCTGTTCTGATAATGACATTTTAATTCAATTTTTTGGAATTGCAAAAATAGTGATTTTTAAATGTTTATGGAAGTTAAATTTTAGTGTGTGATTTAAACGCAAAGAACGCAAGGTTTTTTTGAAATCACTGAAGATATTTTAAGGTTCGCAAAGGCGCTTTGCTCAGCTAAGGTTTTAAGTTTCTCGCTGATTAAGCTGATTTTGCAGATTTATTTTCAACACAATTTTGTCATTCCGTAGGAATCTCAACAACATAGATTCATACGGAATGACAAATCGTGAAGTTTATAGAAAATTTAATTATTTATTGAATCTGCAGCCCGACTTGAGTGGAGCTCTTTTTATTTTTTCTCAAAAAAGAAAGAAGCGGGAACGGAAGGCGGATTAAGCTGCCCAAATAAAATACTAGAAACAATCTTTTCTACTTTCTTTTGAAATAAAAGTCCAAGCCAAAATTCTACTGATTTTCTGACCTTGCGCCATATCAATAATTTTGAATTCGGGCACTTTTAGGTTTTTAAGAAGCGTTGTCAACTGATACAGATTGTCTTTTTTGGAAACCAAACTCGTGAACCAAAGAACCTGAGACGAAAATTGCACACTTTCATTAATCATTTTTTTGATGAAAGCCATTTCGCCACCTTCGCACCACAATTCGGATTGCTGTCCTCTGAAATTGAGATTTGTTTTTTGAGTTTTTGATTTTCTGAGATTGTTATTCTTTCTTCGATTTCCTTGTAAAGCGGATTCTTCGGAATCGTGGAAAGGCGGGTTACACATCGAAAATATGAACTTGTCTTCTTTTGAAATCATATTTTTGAAAATCAAATCAGTTTCAGGCTGAAGTTTGAGTTGGATATTTTCTTTTAAATCTGGATTGCTTTCTAAAATCTTCTGAGCATTTTCCAGAGAATCTTTATTGATATCCGTTCCCAACATTTCCCAGCCATAAGAATGATTCGCAATCAGTGGATAAACGAGATTAGCGCCCGTTCCGACATCCAACCCTTTAACCGAATTTCCGGTTGGAATATTTCCATTTTCTTCCGCCAATAAATCCGCCAAATAATGGACATAATCTGCTCTCCCCGGAATCGGTGGACAAAGATTGCCTTCCGGAATATCCCAATCTTTGACATTGTAATATTTTAAAAGCAAGGCTTTATTGAGTAATTTCACAGCTTGTGGTAAACTGAAATTGATAGTCAAAGTATCGTAATCATTTTTGAAAACGTAATGTTTCAACTCTGGAACGACAGAAATTAATTCTTCAAAATCGTAAGAATTGCGATGAAGATTTCTTGGATGTAAACTGGATTTTTCAGACATTTATTTCTCTTTCTCTAATTTTTGAATTCCGGTTTTAACATCGGGATGACTCATAAAAAGATTCCAAATCAAACCAGTTCTGTAATTTTCCATCATTACAGTCATTGGTGCTTGATTCAGTCCCATAAAAATCGGCGAACACCAGTTATTATTCAAATCAAATGAATCTCTGAAACCATATTCTCCCCAAAGAAAATCGCCATAATTGAGATAGAAATTTTTCAAAACCGCCATTGATTCAGTTGGTGTGTAAGGAAAAGAAGCAATTGCACCAGTTGGAGTCAGTTTTCCCGTATCTTCTCTTTCCACAGGTTCATCTGGATTGTAACCATTCGGTCCGTCGGAAGCGGTTAGACCCCAACCGTCTTTGCCATAGCCTTTTTGTTTTTTTGGATTTTCGACGCAATATAGATAATTAATCTTGGCAATATTCTGATTGTTTTTGAAATAATTGGTGTATTTGTCTGTCAAACCATGCGGGTCGTAACCCATAAAAGAATAATGTGCAAAGAACAACGGTCCGCCTTTGTTGACACCAACATCTAGTTTGATTCCGTAATACGTATTTCCGTTAGTGTACATTGCACCTTCGTCAGAATTTCCCCAATCTTTACGGTAATCCTGCGCACGTTTTTCCTGACTCGCCCAACCTGAATAATACATACTTGCAGGAACAGAATGTGTCGGCGAAGCAATTGCCATCAGATAAGTAACCATTGTCTCGTTCCAGCCAATCAGATTATGATTGATAACCCAGCCTTGGTCGGGCGACCAATGCCAATAGAGATATTTACTATCTGGTGTTTGTTTGAACCAATCCCACTCTATTCCTTTCCAGAATTTGTCAATTTTTGTTCTAATGTTTTTTTCCTCGGCGTTATCTTTATTAAAATATTGATGAGCAACTAACAAACCTTGAATAAAGAACGAAGTTTCTACCAAATCCGCTCCGTTATCTTTTGTCCCGAAAAATGGTTCTGTTTTCCCTGTTGTTCCATCAATGAAATGAGCCACTGCTCCGTGATATTTATCTGCTTTTTCAATAAAGTTAACAATCTTAGTAAATCTTTCGACAGATTCTTTTCTTGAGATAAAACCTCTTTCAGTTCCTGCAATCAAAGCCATAATTCCGAAACCAGAAGCTCCGGTTGCTATCATATTTTGTCTTCCATTCGTATTTTCTTTTGACAAACCACTTTCCAGTTCGGCGCCATCCCAATAATAATTAAAAGACGCTTCCTGAACCATCGTCATCAATTCTTCATCTGACATATTTCTGGTCTCAGCGGAAACGATTTCTGATAATTTCGATTCATTGAAAAGCTTGTCGAGGAAACTGATTTTATAAGAATATTTCTTTCCTGTTTCTTTCGTAAAATCAGCAAATCTATCAATATAAGCATCCTGAATCCCGACCGGTTTGAAATCTTTTCCATTATCGGAGCGGTAGATTTTCACGTATCTAATATTATTGTCTGTAATTGGATTCCATTTCAAATCTACGTGTTTCATATAGCCTTTAGTAAAGGAAATCTTAGGTATTGATGAAATCGTTTTCTTTTCTTTTGAATCGATGAAAGCAATATCATCCAACCAAATTTTGTTATTTGAATCGGAATTTTCAGGCTGAGAGAAAACAATCGCTTTAACTGATTTTGGATTGTCTTTAACCGAAGCATCCAAACTTGAAATATCAATCAAAATATTTTCCCATTGATTCTTTTTTGTCAACTTAAATCTTATTGGTTTTGAAAAACTTCCGTCTGCTTTTTGAAGTTTTACAGTTGGTAAAATATTAGAATCATTCTTTTCAGATTTAATCCAAAAACTTAGAAAATTAGATTTGGTAAAAAAATCTTTTCCTCTCACATCTTCATATTCTATCGAAGCTTCCCATTTTCCGTCTTTCGCATTTTTATAATCCAATACAAGAGAATTTCCGGCAGAATGGAACTCATTCTTATCAACCAATAATTTATTATTCTGATTTTTCACAGAAGCAGAACCTGAAGATTTCACATTTCCATAAAAGAAATTATCTTTCATCAAACTGTTCGTGAAAAAAGTATAATCATATTGATGTTCTTGTGCGCATAAAGAAGCGGAAAGAAATAAAGCAGAATAGAATATAGATTTCATAGGTAGATTTTATTTTTGAAAAGATAATCAAATTCTCCGAAAGAGACATAAATAAAAATCCACATACTTTTCAAAAAAAAAATCCGCTTATGAAAGCGGATTTTTTATTATTAATCTTAATCTTTGTTATCGATATCGATGTCAATATCTTGTAAAGGCTCCTGTTCTGCTTTGAAAGTTTCTCCATAACCTTCCTTATGAAGTTTACTATTTCTGACACTGTAAAGGAAATAAATGATAACTCCTAAAATCAACCAACCTGTAGATAACAACTTCGCATCGTGGCTAAGGTTCCAAATCAGATAAACATTAATAACGATTCCTAAAGTCGCAATAACCGGTAAAGCCGGAACTTTGAAATTTCTTGGTAGATTCGGTTCTTTTTTTCTAAGAATCCAAACCGCTACACAAACCATTGTAAACGCGAACAATGTCCCAAAACTGGTCATATCCGCCAACTTACTAATCGGAGTAAATGCAGCAACTGTTGCAATCACAATTCCTAAAAGCATCAAACTTTTTGCCGGTGTTTTTCTAATTGGGTGAATATCGCTGAACATTTTTGGAATCAATCCATCTTTTGACATTCCTAAGAAGATTCTGGACTGTCCCATAATCATCACCATTAGTACAGAAACCAAGCCTACAGTAGCTGCAATGGTGATAATATAACCTGCCCAACCTTGCCCTGCAATCTCGAAAGCATAAGCAACAGGTGCTTTAATAGCATCTGGGAATTTACCTTGTGGATTGAAGTCTGTATAATGCATCATCCCCGTCAATACCAACGACACCAAAATGTATAATACCGTACAAACCAAAAGCGAAGCAATAATCGCAAATGGAACGTCTTTCTTAGGGTTAATGGCTTCTCCTGCTTGTGTTGAAACCGCATCAAAACCTACATATGCAAAGAAAATAGCCGCAGCTCCGGAAATAATCCCCTGAATACCGTAGGCTTCTTTCAGCGTATCTCCTTCTTTTACCATTTCCGGTGCAGGAATAAATGGCGACCAGTTTTCTGCATTGATGAAGAATACACCTGCTATAATAACAAAAAGAACCGCAGAAACCTTCATGATCACGAT
This sequence comes from Chryseobacterium sp., assembly GCA_003248755.1. Taxonomy (GTDB): domain Bacteria; phylum Bacteroidota; class Bacteroidia; order Flavobacteriales; family Weeksellaceae; genus Epilithonimonas. Next base: position 14,680 of record QFQW01000036.1, read on the forward strand.
AAGATTGTTGGCTTTTGCGGCTTCTTTTGTTCCTTTGATAAGGATAGAAATGACAAATAATACGATAATGAATGCCGGCAGATTCATTGAGAATCCTTCTCCTGTATAACTTGCCGGGTCTGATGTCAAATAATCCGGCAAATGCAATCCGAACATTTTGAGTAACTTATTAAAATATCCGGACCAAGAAACTGCTACAGTCATAGAACCCATCGCATATTCGAGAATCAAGCCCCATCCGATAATCCAAGCAAATATCTCTCCCACTGTCCCGTAAGCGTAAGCATAAGCGGAACCTTCAACCGGTAGTATAGATGCAAATTCCGAATAACAAAGTGCTGCAAAAACACAGGCAATCCCCGCTATTACAAATGAAAGTGCCAATGCTGGTCCAGCGTGGTAATAAGCTCCGGTTCCTGTTAACACAAAAATACCTCCACCAATAATAGCTCCAATTCCAATTGCAGTAAGGCTCCATTTCCCAAGAACACGCTTCAGCTCACTGCTTTTTACATCTGCCTCGAAGGCGCTCATTGGTTTTTTTGTCCAAATTTTCGACATAATTTTAATTTTTTTTAATTACCCCATATAAAACAGGGCGGTTTTCTTCTTATTTATTTATTTTGAATTACGAAAGTATTAAAAAATTGCTTTCATTAATTTTTTTAAAGTAAATTATTTTGTTTTTTATTAACAATAATCATTATACATTAACATTTTCTATCCCAAAAAGCGCTTTTCTGTCCCAGAAACCTATAGTTAGTAAGCAGATTGTTTAAATTTGAAATATTGTTATGAATTTTATGAAATCACTGTACAAGTTTTTTATTGTTCTTCTTTTTTCATAGATCAAATTGTGTTAGCTCAGAATCTTTATTTACAAAAGAAAGTAGAAAGAATTGACAGTTTAATGGATAAATATTACAGTAATTATAATTAGGCAGAAAAAGAAATCAATGAACTATATAACCTCATAACAACAAAATATCATTCAAAAGAATACAAAGGTTTTAAAATAGATGCAATGCTCCAAAAATCTATTCTTGTATCATTGAAAGGGGAACATCAACCCTGTTAGAGTTTCAAACTTTGACAGGGTTATATTTTGGAAAAACATTACTATCTTTGAGACTATGAATCTCTGGCAAACTCTTACCGCACAATACAGTTCTTACGAAACTTACCTTATTGTTCTTGAAATCATTGCTGTACTTTTTGGATTGCTGAGTGTTTATTTCTCTATTAAAAAGAATATTTGGGTTTATCCGACGGGGATTATTTCTACCATTCTTTTCATTTATATTATGTATGTTTTTGGATTGATGGGAGATATGTTGATTAATGTTTATTATACCGTGATGAGTATCTATGGCTGGATTCTCTGGTCAAAACACTCTGACGACCACATTCACGTAGAAGTCAAAAAAGCTGATGCGAAAGATTGGCAAATTGGAACAATCTTATTTGTGGGAAGTTTACTTTTTGTAGGTACTGTATATTACTACAAACCTTTTATTGACAATCACTTTTCTATGGAAAATGTAAGGTTGGGATTATATCATCTGGATTGGGCAAACTATACTGACATAGTCACTACTTCCCTATTTCTTGCTGGGATGTATTTTATGGCAAAACGACTGTTGGAAAATTGGATCTTTTGGATTGTAGCAGACATCATCTGCGTTCCAATGATGTTTCACAAAGGATTAGCATTGACAGGATTACAATACTTTGTTTTCACTGCAATGGCAATTATCGGTTATATCGAATGGAAGAAAAACTTAGTTAAGTCCTGATAATTTCTCCGAATATTCCTTAGCAAAAAGCTCTTTGTCTTCCTGCAATTTCTCTACAGTTGTTGGTAAAACGTAATGGAAGATATATTCTTTATCATCATTCAGGAAGACGATTTCCTTTTCTTCACCATCTATCATTTGTGCAAATATATCCCACATCGATTGGTCTTTCAGTTTCAGTAATTCAAAAAAATCGTTGGCCTTTATTGTAATGTTTTGCATTGATGTAAAATGTATTTTGTAAAAAGTAAAATGTATTTTTCTTTCAGAATTTTAAACGTCCTTTATAAAATCCTCGTACTCGTAGAATAATCTCTCAAAACCATCCATTTTCTCCACAAAAAACTCGAAGATATCCGGCCAAGTTTGCTTGTTGAAAATACTGACCCCGGTTTTCTCTACCCAAATCCTGCTGATGACCTTTCCGTTTTCCAAAACATAAAACTCATCTTTTGTAAATTCTCCAATCTCGTCTTCCAGGATCGATTCCAAAGACCAAATCTTCTCATAGTAAGCATTTCGGAAGAGTTCATCTTTCATTTCGATGTCCAGAGAAACCTCAGCTTTTTTGTTATCAGCGTAAAATTTGAAAGAAAAATCCTTGATTTTGGTATCATACAACAGCCATTTTCTCGGAAAAGCCTTTCCGAAAGCCGTCCAGAATTCTGTTTTCAATTTTTGAGCTTCTTGTTTTGAGAACACTTATTTTAGTTATGAGTTATGAATGATCAATTATGAGTTGACTCAATTTGTGGTTATCCGTTGTCAGGCTGAGGCTCTCGAAGCCTTTTAATACTGGTTTCCTTTGCTTTTTTACAAAGTCAAATCTACTTTTGCCTCATTGAATTCCTTAATTAAGTTTTCGAAGACTTTTTCAACAGGGAGAATTTCATCGATCAAAGCAGAGACCTGTCCGATTTCCAGTTCGCCTTCTACCAAATCTCCTTCGAACATTCCTCGTTTTGCACGGGCTCTCCCGAGAGTTTCTTTCAAAGCTTCGATGTTTCTTCCGGATTCATACAAAGCTTCCAAATCTTGATAGAATTTGTTCTTGACCAAACGAACCGGCGCTAATTCTTTCAAAGTCAATTGTGTATCGCCTTCTTTCAGCTCAACGATCTTATTTTTGAAATTATCGTGAGAACTAGCCTCGACTGTTGCGGCAAAGCGAGAACCGATCTGAACACCATCTGCGCCCAAGGTCATCACTGCCCTCATCTGGCTTCCCAATCCGATTCCTCCCGCTGCAATCAATGGAATATCAATGTGCTTTCTGACATTCGGGATAAGGCAAAGTGTTGTCGTTTCGTCCCGTCCATTATGTCCACCTGCTTCAAAACCTTCTGCAACAACAGCATCTACTCCGGCCTCCTGACATTTCACAGCAAATTTCACACTCGATACAACGTGAGCCACTTTGATGCCTTCTTTCTTCAGAGTCTCGGTATAGGTTTTTGGATTACCTGCAGAAGTGAAAACTATTTTCACACCTTCTTCCAAAATGATATTGATGATTTCTTCAAGATTCGGGTAAAGTAAAGCCACATTCACTCCAAAAGGTTTATCAGTCGCAGCCTTACACTTTCTGATATTCTCTCTTAAGATATCAGGATACATACTCGCAGAACCGATAAGCCCCAATCCGCCATTATTAGAAACCGCCGAAGCCAATCGCCATCCGGAATGCCAGATCATTCCACCTTGAACGATTGGATATTTTGTACCGAAAAGCTGCGTGATTCTATTCATTCTATTATATTGTTTTTGGGCAATTCCAAAATCTATGAAGCTGGACATTTTTTATTTTTTCCAAAAATAACAATTCATTTCTTAAAAATAAAAAAACCTGCAAAATAGCAGGTTTTTATGATATGAAAAGATGATTAGTCTTTGATGAACTTAAATATTTTTGATTCTTTTCCAGTAAAAACCTTAATCAGATATAAACCTTTTTGGAGATTTTCAACATCTACTTTTTTCTCATCATCCATATTTTTTTCAATTATTTTTCTACCATCCATTGATATGATTTCTATTTTCAAGATTTTTTCATTGGAAGTAAGATTTAAAATATCTTTTACAGGATCAGGATAAATTACAATAGACTTATTTTGATCAATATCTGTGACGGATAATGTTGGTTGCTTCTCAAAAGCCCCAATATCAATCGTTGTTGCTTCTATTCTGTTATTACCCATAAGGTCAGTACTTCCGTATTTCGAAGTATCGTAAAAATTATTGTTACCTTTATTAGTTCCGTTACTTCCAGGTTTCAAAGTAAAATCAGCAGTTGAAACATTTGTAAATAACGGGTCTGTTGTGTAATTATTAGAACCATTCAAGGTCACATTATATTTTGGAAGGATGATGGAATTATTAGCTGTCACGGTTGTTCCCGAACCATCAATTGCATTTACGGAATCTCCTCCCATCCAAAGAATAGAATTCTGTATCGAGTTGATAACCGGAGTCCGGGTTGCCAAAAGCGTTCCCCCATCCGGATTGTAAATCGTAGAATTAATAATATTGAAAGTAGAACCATTATTGAACAAAGGCACATAAATCTCATCAGAATAGACCAAGCTATTGACCAATGTAACTTTGGAACCACCATGTAATGCAATCGCAGTCCCTTTATATGTTCCTGAATATTGAGTGTAGGCTCCGATGATATTATTAATAAATTGACTTCTGTTTATTAAAACCTCTCCTCCGCCATAAACAAATAAAGCGCCGCCAACTCCGCCGGTTGCCCCCCCTTGAGAGGCATTATCAACACTATTACCTTCAAAAGTACAGTCTGTTATTTGAACATTTTGAGGACTTCCAGAGTTATAATTAAAAACACTTACAGCTCCGCCAGCATATTTTGCGTAATTATTGGAAAAATAGCAGTTCTCGATTTTAGTAAAATTACTTCCTGTATTATTCGATTCCACTTCCACTGCTCCGGTCTGAAACTGAGAATTATTTTTAAAGATATTATTAGAAATGGTCGGTGAATTATTGAACCCTGAAGGATAAACCAAAATCGCACTTCCACTGTATCTCGGTACATAATTGTTATAGACACTCCCCGAACTTGCATTTGCATCTTGGAAAGTAAAACCATCAATTTGTGTCGAATTATCAATAGCTGCAGTTTCGGCATCGATAATCATAATATGATAGCTATTGTCAGTCGCTGAACCTTGAATTCCGATATCTCCGCTCAGAATCGTCTCATTTTCTTGGATATTTCTTTGAGACAAAGCTGTTTCCGTTCCGGCAAAACCGCCATAAACTTTAAAATCATTTCGGGTTATCTGGAAAAAATCATCTCGATTGGATGTCAAGGATGGATAATATGTTCCTTTTGCCACCCAGATTTCTTCGATATCATTATTGATTTTAGCCGCAGAGAAAACATCTACAAGATTCTTCACGGCATTGGTCCAAGAATTTCCACTTTCTGTTCCACCACCGGCATTAGCATTGACATAAACCCTACCATTGGAATCCGGAACAATCTCAGCTTTTTGGTAAGCCGAAAAAGCAAAAACATGAGCAACTGAGCTTCCTGTAAGCGTTCTGCTTACAGTAACACTTTTTATATTTTTCCATTGATTCGATGCATCTATGGCTAAAGAAACCTGATATAAACGCGGATTGCTAATACCACCTGCTGTATCTATACTACTGGTACTGACAATAATTCTCCCAATACCCTGAATTGCATAATTTGCTCCCCCAAACCAATCAGAGACAGAAATATTTGTAAAAGTCTGAGTAGAGTTATCTGAAAAATTCACAACAGCACTTATCGTGCTATTATTATTCCCGCTTGTTGTCAGCATATAAAGCGTGCTGGCTCTTAATGGCGAAGAAAAAGTAAGTGTCCCCGATGGATTGGCTGTGTTTAGACGTAAAGAATTATTACCAGAATAAGAGGCTAATTGATAATTGAGTCCCAACGGTGAAGCAACAGAACTAATCAATCCTGTTGTCGGCAGGCCATACGTAGCCGGTGTATTTAAAGAAGTCTGTTGATAACCTTTTGAAACAAGAGCATATCCTCCACCGTCCATATCATTAGTGGTCACAGTACTTGCATTTCCAACTCCATCTGCAATAACATCTGCATTGAAACCACTTTGAATAGCAATCGTCTGATATTGCTGCGCATCGATCAAACTGGAAATAAACAAAAAACTGAAAAGTAGTCGAAGTGTTCCCATAATTTCATTTTAATAGATTTGAGTCGAATGACAATCGATTTGTCTTTCATCCATTAAAATTAGAAATGGTTATTTTTTATCAGAAAAAAATGTTCTGAAACTCAAGCTTTTTGTTCTGAAATCAAATTAGAAATGTTTGGAAATCTTGAAAACCTTGTCCCCGATATATAATTTATCATTCACGATTTTCGAGATGTGATAAGGATTAACAGCAATGCTTCTGTTGATACGTTTGAAATACCTGGAAGGAAAAGCTTCTTCCAGATGAGACATTGTTGTTCTCAATATTTGGTTTTTACCTGACCTCAAATAGATTTGGACATAGATATGGTCAGCTTCTGCAAAAAGAAAATCCTTGGACTGGAAATAATAGATCTGCTTACCAATCTCAATCTTGAAAACATTATCCTGATTTGCCAGGGCTAGATTGATTGCCGTTATCAGATTTACATTTTCCACAGGTTTTGACAGATAGGCAGAAGGCTTCAGATTGGTGACCTTTTCAAGCGTGCCCGGGTCGGTCAAAGCGGTTGTGAAAATGAATGGAATCGAGATATTATCATTAATGAATTGTGCCAAATCCAATCCCGTTTTTTCTCCGGAAAGCGAAATATCAATCAAAACCAAATCAAATAACTTATGTAACAAAAGCAATTTTGCCTCTTCATAATCATTGGCAATCTCAGCATAAAAATGCACTTCCAACATCCTTTTTACAGAGAATGCAATCAAGACCTCATCTTCTACAATCAGTATTCTGCTTTTATGTTCAGTCATTGGGAAACGTGATCTTATAGTTGGAGTTTTCTCTCGTGTAGTTGCCTTTCAGCTGTTTTACCATTCCTTCGATAATCAAAAGTCCAAGAGAATCTTTATTATTATCAAAATCGAAAACAGTTCCGTTATCCGAATAGGACAACTCAATATTATCATCAATTAAATTTAATTTTAAATTCAATATTAATGAGTCATTTTTGGCGTGTTTGATAGAATTGGTTATCAATTCATTCAGAATTAATCCGAGTGGTAATGCTTTATCCACCTTAAGAAAAATATCATCCACATCGGTTTGATATTCAATTTCTCTTCCGGAGCTGTTCTGATGGGTTTCAAAAATCTTATCTGTGTAACCTTTGATCTCAATCAAGGCATTATCATTATGATTTATGTTGTAAGAATAGAGCTCGTGCGCGATCATAATGGTTTTAATCCGCTGATGAAGGTCTTCGAACCTGCTTTTATATTTGAAGTCTTCAACCTGACCTTTCTGAAAATCAATTAAACTGAGAATAACCGCCAGATTATTTTTCACACGATGATTGAGTTCTTGAACCAGAAATTGTTTCTCTTCCAGATTGATTTTCAATGCCAGATTACTATCAGAAATCTCTTGTTTCTGAATCTCGATTTTCTTTTTATTCTTAAGAATCAGCCAAAGAAAAACAGCCAAAACCAGCACCGAAATAATAAGTGTAATATTAAGATCTCGTGTTCCTCTGATATTTTTTTCCAGCAATTCTTTTTCCGATTTTTCTTTATCAAAATCATATTGAATTGCGAGTTCTTTTACCTTCAAATCTCTCTGTTCATTATTAAATTCCTTGTAAAAATCTGAAGCAATCTTATAGTAATGCAAAGCAGAATCCAATTCACCCAGCTTTTCCATTATCTCACTTTTTTGTTGAAAAATATCACCTTTATAATTTAGAACATTCGATCTGGAAGAATTAGCAATCGCCGAATCAGCATAGATATTAGCTGTTTTGTAATCATTTTGCCTGACATAAAAGAACCCAATATTATTGTACATCGAGTTGATCGCCTCGTTATGATGAAGCTTTTTGTACAAATAAAGCGCCCGTTGAAAATGCTGCAATTGTTTCACGGGATCGTTCCGATTTCCTAATCCGAGAATCAATTCCACATCGGGAAGATAGGCCTGGTCATTCACCAAAAGAGCATACTTTTTGGCTTCGTTGGCAATTTTAAAAGCGATCTCCCGGTGACCGTTCACTCTGTAATAGGATGATTTACGAATCAGAAAATGAGTGTAATTCTTCGGCTTCAGCTCCGGATGTTTTGCTAATAATTTTTCAGCTTTATCAATTTCCTGCTTACTGGACTTTTCATCCTCATTGATCTCAAAAATCAATTCTCTTTCTATATAGACCTTCAGTTGTTGTTCCGGTGTCAGTTTAGAATTTATAAGATTCTGAGACAGTTTAAAGGCTTCGTCATAAAGTCCCAATTCGATAAGGATTTTTACTTTCAGAACGTTCAGATTTCTTTTATCCGCATCATTATATTTTTCTTTATTTTGATTAATAATTTCCAATGCCGACTTGTACTCTGAGTTTCTGACTTTATCATTAATACTCTTTTCCAATGACAAGAAAGTCTCTTGCCCAAAACAAAATACTTGCAGAAAGAATAGCAAAAGACTTAAATAATATCTCACCACTTAACAAAGATAGAAGAAAATAAAATGTTTGATTTATCTGAATTTCAATCTATTTCTTCCCGAATCAAATATAAATTATTGTCTCAATTCAAAAACAAAAATGTTCTGAAGTACCTGTTTCTTGTTCTGTAATTCACGAGCAGGACAAATAATTATTAAAAATCTGCATAAATACTTATTTTTACAAAAAATTACAAGTTGGACCTATCTCTAAGAACAGTCACCGTCGCCCGCTATATCCTTCCATTACGAGAAGGCGGATCTCTACCGGCTTTGGCGGAAGCGGATGACGATTTCAAATATGTACTCAAATTCAGAGGTGCCGGTCATGGCGTGAAAGCTCTGATTTCAGAATTAATTGGCGGAAAAATTTCGCAGGTTTTGGGATTCCGTATTCCGGAATTGGTATTTGCCAATCTTTCTGCAGATTTTGGTCGCACCGAAGCAGATGAAGAGATTCAGGACTTACTGAAAAACAGCTGTGGGCTCAACCTAGCTCTGCATTATCTTTCCGGAGCCATTACTTATGATCCGGGTGCTGTAAAGATCGATTCGAAATTATCTTCAGAAATTGTTTGGCTAGATGCTTTTCTTACCAATATTGACAGAACTTTCCGTAATACCAATATGTTGATGTGGCATCAGGAATTGTGGCTGATTGATAATGGTGCGTCACTCTACTTTCACCACAGCTGGGACAATTGGGAAAAAACAGCATTGAGTCCGTTTGTAATGATAAAAGATCACGTTCTGCTTCCCGAGGCTTCTGAATTAGACGCAGCAAATGAAAAATTCAAAGCGATATTGACTGATGAAGTTCTGAGAGAGGTTGTAGAATTAATCCCCGAAAACTGGTTACAATGGGACGACACAGACCTTAATCCGGATGAAATCAAGGAGGTGTATTTCCAATTCCTGACAAGACGACTCGCTAATTCCGATAACTTTTTAAATGAAGCCAAAAATGCAAGAGCCAAAGTTATATGAGTATGCGGTAATCCGTCTGGTACCAAAACCTGAGCGTGAAGAGTTCTTCAACGTCGGATTGATATTGTTTTCCAAGAGAGAAAAGTTCATCAAGGTTAAGATTCATCTTTGTGAGGAAAAGTTCCGAGCGATTCATTCCAAGATTGATTTTGGTGATGTGCAGAAACATCTGGAATCCTTCGTGAATATTGCCAAAGGTAAAAAGTCCGCCGGTTCTATTGCCCAGATGGAAATCCCAGAACGTTTCCGATGGCTGACTGCTGTGAAAAGCAGTGTGATACAGACTTCAAGACCTCATCCCGGAGCCAGCCAAGATTTAGAAAAAACATTTGACAGATTGTTTGAGGAATTAGTGCTTTAGTTTTTAAAATCTCAGGCTAGTCTCATATACACACGAGGTATCAGACAGTCTGATATCAATACTAAACTGATAATAAAAATCAACCATCAACCAAGGATTGATCCTCTTTGAGATTATCGATGAAATAAGAAGGCGTAACACCATTGATCTTCTTAAAAGCAATTACAAATACCTGAGGCGAAGCATAACCGCACTCCTCTGCAAGATAACTGATTTTGTACTCTCTATACTTCGGCTCATTGTACAGTTTATGAACAATATAATTGATCCTCAAATTATTGATGTAATTATTAAAGTTCTGTGATTTATTTTTTTTAATAATCTCTGATAAGTACTTTGAATTAGTATTAAGCTGTGCAGCAAGGGCACTGATTGTAAAGTCTTTTCTAAGAAACTTCCCCGATTTTTCGAAAGCCATTAGTCTTTTAAGAATTCTTGTCTCTGTTTCTATAGAAATTATGTTTCTATTAATGGACAGCTCAGATTCTTTATCAGCCTCAATTTCAAGTACTTTATCTTCATTTTCAGAATCGGCACTTATGGATTGAGTAAAAGATTCTTTTTTAAGTTTTTCAATGATTTGATCATAGTTCCTGCGCAGGATTTTGTTCTTTCTTCTCCAAAGAATAACCGTTACTACAGAAGCAATCAGGACAAAAGCACCAATAAGAATGAGCTGTTTTTTTGAGTTTTTCTGATGTTCCTCATCTACATTGGCTACCATCTTTTTCATTGTAGTATCTGTCTGTTTTCTACTCGCTATATTGATACTGTCTTTAAGAACAGTATATTTTTGTAGATAATATTTTGATTTCTCTTTATCTCCAAGTTCCGTATAACAAGTTGCCAAAAACTCAAAAGATTCCACTCTAGCGGTTGGTCTACTTTGTTGTTTTTCCAATTTCAATGCAGCATTAGCATAATCAATAGATTTCTGATAAGCCTTTTTTTCCATATACAACCAGCTCAGCTGATTCAATAAAACAGACTCTTCCCTAGTAGACAAAACTGCTTTTTTCTTTTGAATTTTTTCAGACATCAAAAGATTTTTTTCTGCTAATTCTAGGTTTCCTTTCTTATCAGAATTTTCCAAATAAAATACTCCAAAATGCATATAAGTATAAACAATCTCTCTATATTTAATCTTATCAGAAATTTCACCATTGTTATCTCTAATTTTATATTCTACTTCTAGGGATTTCTTCAGAAAATATAATGTTGAATCACTATCCGATTTTTTATTGGACTGTTGACTTCTATTTTTATAATGAGAAAAAAGATCCATATAACTTTCTGCCATTCTCAGGTATTTCCGATCTGGGTTCTCAATTGTTTTTGCAAAACTAATAGCCTTTTCGATATTTTTTTTGCTTGCATCATCCAACCCGAGATACATCAGTGCTAAAGCATTTTTACGATAAATATTAGATAAAAGCCCAGTTGGATCATCTTTTTTATTCTGAACTAATTTTTTCAGCTCATCAGCCAATTCAACTATTTCTTTGTTTTTATCCTGTTTACTATAAGCCGACATCAAATAATCACCACTCAACAAAATACCTTTTTCAAATTTTAACCGTTCTGAAGAAGCTTTTAATTGTAACAAAAGAACTTCTTCCTCTTCAGGTGATAAGTACCTATTATTCTTGATGCTTTTCAACTTTTCAACAATTGCGCCTTCGTTGAGCGGTAAAGCTTTGGATGGTTCTGATTCTTGCCCGAAAATAACAGTATAAAAACAGAAAACAATAAAAAATAAATAGTAAAATCTTTTCATATACATATTTTTTGAAAGGTAAAAGGTGTGGTAGGAGTTCTTCTCAAAATACAATATTCCTGCATTAATATTGCCAAGTTTACTCGCACTTAAAACATATATAATATTATCCAGGTTCTCTATTCACAAGTTCCATAGAAAAAGCAGGAAGACAGATAGCAATATACTCACAAGGTTCATAAAACGGATTGGAATAACGGACTCTCGCACCTTTTTCTATCAATATACTTTGTCCTTTTTCAAGAATTACAGAATCACCATCTATCTCAAAGTGTTTCTTTCCAGAAATGATTAATGTAAATTCATCAAATTCCGGACTCTGATGTGGTTCGCTCCAATTGGGCGGTGCTACCATATGTGCAATAGAAATTTCTGAATTTCTGGTAGACTTTCCCCAATGTTCTTCAATCAGTTTACCATCTGCGGTTGGGACAACGAATGGGTTTGCCTGGATTCTGTACTTTTTCATTTTTATGGTTTATTAATTATAGCTTTATATAGAAGAAGGTTTGTTGATTTCAAAGACAACATTCAGTCTTTCCGGCTCTCCGAAGTAAGCGACATTCACCTCATCTACTCTACTGGCTCCAAGTTTTTCCATCGCTTTCTGAGAACGGATATTATCTTTCCCAACGTGGAAATTAACTTTATCTACAAATTGAAAAATGTAATCCAGCATTAGTTTCTTCACCTGAGGATTTAGTTTTGAGCCCCAGAATTTTGTAGCATAGAATGTATATCCGATAAAAATAGAATTTTCTTCCGGATTATAATCATAGAATCTTGTGCTTCCTGCAATTTCATTAGAACTTTTGTCAATAATCTTAAATGCACCTCCACTTTCCATCGCACCTTGAAAGAAGTTTTCAAAAACCTCTCTTTTGTATCGGTCTTTATTGGGATGTTGCTCCCAGATCTTTGGGTCGGATGCAACAGAGAACAATTCCTCGAAATCATTTTGATTTAAAGGAATTAGTTTTACATTATCGTTTTCTAAAGTCGGTTGAATTGAAAATCTCATTTCTGATTTTTTTCAAAGATAAAAAATATCAGCCGTGATAAACTCTAGAGAATATAATTTTCCCGTCTTTAATTTCCAGCACCTCTCCTACTTTCATATCTTCTTCCCCTTTTACCTTTCTGGTATATTCCATAAAAACCTGTTCAGAATCTGCTGTTAGTTTATTGACTTCATATTTGAGTGTTGGAAGTCTTTCGAAGCAATCTTTCCACCAAGCTCTCAAAGCATTTTTACCTTTAATCAAACCATTAGCTTCCGGCTCTCTGATTTTAAGCTTTGGACTGTAATGTTCAGCCGAATCATCATAAAGAAAAAGTAAATCTTCCAAATTCTGTTCATTGAATGCTTTGAACCAAAGGTTGGCGATATCTTTTAAGTCTTGTGATTTCATAATTTTCATTTTAAAGTCTCGCTGATTTGGCAGGTTATAAATGAATCTGTAAATCAGATTAATCTGCGAGATAATAATTGTCCGACTGAGGCTGTTGTGGTTCGCTAGAAAAGTATAGCTTTCTCCAATTCCAAAAGCTTTTGTTTTCTCCAGATCCCGCCACCGTAACCGGTTAAAGCTCCGTTAGTTCCAATCACTCTATGACACGGGATAATGATTGAGATTTTATTAAGCCCATTCGCATTGGCAACAGCTCTTACGGCTTTTGGATTTCCAAGAATATCGGCTTGTTGCTGGTAACTTCTGGTAGTCCCGTAAGGAATAGTTCTAAGGATTTCCCAAACCTTCTTTTGGAAGTCCGTGCCAACAGGCGCCAACGGAACTGTAAAATCTAATCTTTTGCCCTCGAAATATTCTTCCAATTCTTTTTCTAATATTTTAAAATATGGATTCTCTCCCTGAATAATATTGGCTTTGAAATATTTTGAAATATCTTCCAGCTCTTTCGAAAGTGATTTCCTGTCGGAGAATTCCAACATACAGATTCCGTCTTCGTTCGCACAGGCAATCATAGTTCCGAGCGGTGTTTCGATTCTTTTGAGATTAATAATTTTTTCCATTTTTGAGTTTTTTGGCGAAGTTCCGATGATAGATTTGAAACTGTCATTGAAACCGCTTAAACTTTCGTAACCGTTATCCAAAGCTACATCCAAAACAGTCTCGCCCTGTTGCAATTTCTTGAAAGCCGAATTGATTTTGAACATTCTTTGAAAAGCGTGAAACGTCATCCCATGGTGTTTCAGAAACCAACGCTTTACAGTTATTGGTTGCAATCCTCGACCAATTAAATCTATATCTTTAAATTTAATCTCAGGATTGATTGACAATTCGTCCATTAATTTCTGGATTTCAGCAGGTGTTTCATCAGGATTTTCCAATGGCTTACAAACTTTGCAAGGTCTGTAACCTTTCAGAATAGCATCTTTCCTATTATCAAAGAATTCAACATTCTTAGGTTTCGGTTTTCTTGCAGTACAAGTTGGACGACAAAAGATTCCTGTCGTTTTTACGCCCATCCAAAAAACGCCTTCAAATTCGGGGTTCTTTTCAAACGATGCCTGATACATTATTTCGCTACTCAATTTCATAACTGATTGTCTTGAATGATACAAATTTAGATGTTTTCAGAATCAGTTAACAACCGAAAAATGAACAAGTATTTTTTATTCCGGAAGTGCTTTCCATTTTTTGATAAATCCTGTATAGAAATATAAAAATATGAAAGACAAAATCAACATTATATAACTTGTTATTAATCCCAAATTATCAAGAACTCCTTTACAAGTCATATAATTATCTGTTGTGTACATTTTAGTTCGACAATCAACAACTTGATGTTCATTAATAATCCCAAATATCAACCAAATGAAAAGCGGAAAACCGACCATTGAGATAATCATAAAAATGGAAGGTACAATTTTCCGAACTTTTCCAGTTGTGATAAAAGGCATCAGCAATATCAAAATACTAACCGTGAGAATCGTATAAAGAACAAATAATGTATTCCTGAAATTGCCGACAAAAGCAAAAAACACACAAAAAAGCGTCACCAGCAAAATGATTACGCCGGCAGAAACAATACTGAACAGCACTGACCGCAAATCTGTAACCCTGAAACTAAAAATAAATGTAGCCAATGCAAACGCAATCCAGATATAAAGATGAATTGTATCTGTGAAAAAATCATCATTTTTAATCGTATCAACATTCTCCAAAAGTGTTTGTAAGTCCGATGTGTAGTAATAATAATCGGAAATATTATTCTTGAAAAAATTCTTCGGTGAAACTTCTTTGTCCCAATTGGGGTTGAAATCTTTGACACTGATTGTATCTTGTCTCACTTTCCCATTTTCATCCAGATAATTATCCGCGGTTACCGCAGTCGAATCTACAGCAACTGTTTCAACACCGTCATAATAACCATCTGGCGATTTATTTGGATCGTATCCTTCGCCCAACTTAGTTTGATATTTTTTAATGAATTGTCTAACCTCAAACTTATCCGGATTATAAACCATTTTTGACCAATCTTTGGAATTCAGGTTATTGGCAATCCCAAATTCATTAGAAATAGCAAGAAAATCCGTCATCAACTTTTGCAATTCTTGAGAACTTTTATTGTCAAGAATTTTGATGGTTTTTTCATTGATAAAAGCTTGTTGTTTTTTTAGTAAATCTTTATCATCCTCAAAATTACTTAAATCATTATCATATCTATATTTTCGAACATGAGCTGAAGGATAATTTCTAATATCATAAAAAACCGATGAAAAATTAATATAACTCGGCGTAGAAGTTTTGATATAAGGTGACAAATCCTCTACTTGTTTTTTGAAAAAGTAGGTTCTGGATTTCCTGTCTCCACTATCATCATAATAAGCCAAAGCAGTTTTATTTTTCTTTTCCTCTTCCGGATATAAGAACTGACCTTTTTCATCTTTATTTTTTACCGTTTTTTTGTACAGACTGAAGAACTGATAAACACGATTGTGATAGACAAAATACTTTTTATCTCTTTCAATTTTATTAATATCCGTTTCACAGTAATAGTCTGAAAATTCCTTTGGAAACAATCGATTTTCTAATGTATAAGATTCCAGATCCTGAGAAAGAAACGGAACTGAACGATTGATTATATCGATGTTTTTCGCCATTTTTTCATCGTCATATTTATAATTAATGAAAAGACGAAAACCCGTCATATAAGAGAAATAAAATGTCGTAGAAACAAAAACAATGATGAAATATTGCAAATATTCCAAGAACAATTTCCTGCCTGAACTTGGATACAAGCTCTTAAAAGCATTATTCTTTAACATAAATATCAGCCAGCCAACAATCATCAAAACAGAAATAATGACGTGGACAAAAACAAGTCCCGTTGAGAAATAATCATCTATTGCCCGCGTATGTTGCAATGTCACCGGACCGGTATGCGAAACAAAGCCTATGAAAAAGAAAATGAGATGGATGGCGATTCCCAAAAGTAACATCCAAGTGATTCTCGTGTTCCAGATATTGGGATATCTTTCCAGTAAATATTGATTGATCTTATTGATTTTTTGCATTAGTCAGAAGTTTTTATTCCACAAAGAAACGTCGTGTAGAAGTTGAAATATTACGAATGTAGGTCACTTGGATTTTCGAAGTTCCTAGCGCAGACAAGACACTGGAAAATTCCGTTTCCGGACTAAAATAAGCGACGAAAATTCCACCGTTGAAATTCAGTTTTTCAAGTTGGAATGGTTGGAAAATCTGCAACAATTCTTCTCTGGAATTGTCTGTATCGATTTCTACAATTAGATTTTGATTTTCGGTTTCGGGCTTGATTTCATTATCCTGATATTTTCCGTTTTTGAGGAAAATCACTTTGTCCGATATTTTCTCTACTTCGTACAATTGCTGGGAACTCAGAATCAATGCAATCGGATGATTGACTGAATTGGAAATCGCTTTCAAATCTTCCAAAATCACTTGTTGAGCAAGAACATCAAGGTTTGCCAAAGGTTCATCCAACAAAAGAATTTCCGGTTTTCTGAGAAGTGTTCTGGCCAATTCAAAACGCATTTTGTAACCGGAAGATAACTCACTCCATTTCAAATGTTTGTAATTCCAAAGCCCGAGACGCGCAATCATCATCAGCGTTCTGGTTTCATTTTCTTCAGGATTAACACCATAATTCGAAAGGACAAATTTCAAATTATCTTTTAGGCTTCCGTACCATTTTTCGGTTCTTTGCGGGATGTAAACAAGTTTTGTTCTCAAATCAAATTCATCTTTCGGAACAGAATCGAATCGATACTTTAACTCGCCTTTATTGTGAGAAATTTCTTTAGCTAAAATTCTAAGCAATGTTGTTTTCCCATTTCCATTTTCACCAACCAAACCATAAACTTGTCCTTTTTTGATTTCCAAAGAAACCGGACCAAGTGAAAAGCGATTGCTTCCATAGGATTTTTGAATTTGGCTCGATTGTAAAACCGGAGATTCTGTAGGATATTCGTCGACTGATATTTTCTCGATTTCTGAAAGAAAATTTTTGCACTTTTCTATTAATTGATCCGTTTTTTCAGGATTTTTTTCTTTCCAGTCTGTGATTTCAATTGCGGTTTTATAGATATTCATATCCTGAGTATCCATCGCAGAATCCAGCAGTTTCCGGAAACCAAGAACAATATCTTCATTATCAAAAAAGTGAAAAACAGCCTTCACTCTTTGTTGATGCTTTGTCATAGTTATTTTGTTTTGAACGTTTTTAAAGATAACTAAATTAAGTGTGGGTTTATTATATTAAGGAAAAATTATCACAAAGTCACAATTTGTTTTTTAATACTTGTATTGTTTTAAAAGTGCAAAGTCCACCAATTGGTGTAATTACAAAATCCCTGATTTTCCTTGTGCCTTAATTATTCATTTCATAAAGTTTTTATTGGCGTCTTTGTGTTTATCTTCTGATAATAATTATTTTTTCTCAAATGATTGAGAAAAATTTTTATCTTCCAAAACACAAATTCAACCATTTTATGGACAAGAGAAAACTTCGTGAATCTATTTTCAGACATTTAGACGGGATTGTTACAGCACCTGTAATTTCGGCTTTGTCGAAGAAAAATGTTCTGGACTTTATTTTGGCTAATGACAGTCTGGAACTTTCTGAAATCAATAAAAAATTTGAAGCTAACGAAGGCTATCTGAATGTTGCGTTGCGGGTTTTGGCTTCACAAGGATTTGTAAATTATGATTTGAATAACGAATCAAACATTGTCAAAATCTCAAAAAATGATAAAACCGAAGAAGCATTTTCTCATCAGAATATTTATGTTAATCTAGCTGAGTTCTTGGCAGATTTTGATGTCATTAATTCTAAAGAACTTACGGAGAATCTTTGTAAAAAATGGATCCAGATTTTTGAGAAAT
>QFQW01000037.1 GCA_003248755.1 Chryseobacterium sp.
TGTCTGAAATCAAAATCCTTAATACAGCAGGACAGATTCTGAAATCTATAGAAAAATCAAATAAAATAGATATTTCTAAACTTCCCAACGGAATTTATATTCTGAATGGCGTAACTGATTCCGGTGAAAAAGCGACAACTAAATTTATTAAAAGCTAGGATGATGAACAAGAAGTTTTACTTAGGTCTAATCTTGTTTTGCGTTGTTACAATACAAGCACAAGATTATATTCAGAAGAGAATTACAGAGAAAAATGGAAAACCGAATTTGATTGTTCTCGACCAAATTTCACCTCAACTAAAAAACTTTAATGACAATCAATTATTGAATGAAGTTTTGAAGCCGGGTCAAAATTCTGAATTCAAATCTATCAAAATTGAAAGCTTTAAAGACGGTTTCGAAGACCACAATTTTCAACTTTATTATCACAATATTCCTGTAGAATATGGGATTTATAAAATTCATTATAAGAATAATCAGTTGATAAGTATGAGCGGAAATTTTTACAAAACCGAGAATCCTATCATCAATGCGAAGATTTCTTCCCAATCTGCATTTCAATTAGCTGTGAAAGAAATTAATGCTCAAGAATATCTTTGGGAAAATTCTGCCAGTGCCACTTTTGAAAACTATCATTTGCCGGAAGGAAAATTGGTTTTTTATCCGGTTATGGAAAATGATGAATTCAAAAACTTAGAACTGGCTTATAAATTTGACATCTATGCCACGAAACCGTTGTCTCGGGATTTGGTGTATGTCAGTGCTGTTGATGGGGAAATCCTTTCCAGGGATGCTATTATCAAACATTCTAATCATCAAAGTTTTTCTGTTTCAAGTCCTGAATCTGACAAAGACAAGAATTTAAAAAAGGTGATGGCAAAGGTTTCGGGAACGGCTGAAACTAAATTCAGTGGAACAAAGTCTATTGAAACGACATTTGATGGAACCCATTACACTTTAAATGACCAAACACGAGGCGGAGGAATAAAAACGCTTAATCTTCAAAAAACGACAGATTATTCTCTTGCGGTCGATTTTCTTGATAATGATAATATCTGGAGTGCTTCAGAATATGACAATGCTAATTTTGATAATTCAGCTTTGGATGCACATTGGGGTGCTGCGAAAACTTATGATTATTTCAAAACTACCTTTAATAGAGATAGTTATGATAATAATGGTTCAGCTTTGGTGAATTTGGTTCATTATTCAACCAATTACAGCAATGCGTTTTGGACGGGAACGCAAATGGTTTATGGTGATGGAAATGCGACTTACAATCCTTTCACTTCGTTGGATATTACAGCTCACGAGTTGGCTCACGGCGTTTGCAGTTCATCAGCAAATCTTAAATATGAAAGAGAATCGGGCGCAATCAACGAGTCGCTTTCTGATATTTGGGCGATGTTGGTAGAGAAAGAATATGCGCCGGAAAAACAGAATTACCTCATTGCCGAAGAACTCGGAAAAACCACACCATATTATCTGAGGTCAATGGCAAATCCGAATCTCAAAAATCATCCGAGTTATTATCAGGGAACTTATTGGTATTCTTCAACCGGGAGTTGTTTTCCGTATTCGGGAAATGATTATTGCGGTGTTCACATCAATAGTGGGGTTCTCAATCATTGGTTTTATATTTTGTCTGAAGGAAAAACTGTTTCTAATGTTACAGTAAATGGAATTGGAACTGCAAAAGCAGCGAGTATTGTTTACAGAATGGAAACTTCTTATCTTTCTCCAACAAGTGATTATCCGATTACCAGAGAATATGCCATCCAATCCGCGATTGACCTTTATGGAAAAGGTTCTCCCGAAGCTGTGAGTGTTCAGAATGCATTTTACCTGGTAGGATTGGGAGATATTTATAATCCGAATGATAATACATTACCATTAACGCCTCAAAACCTGAATGCATATCAAACAGGACATTCTACAACAACTTTGTACTGGGATTTGCTACCGGATTATGACGATTTCCAAGCTTGGGTGATTTATCATAACGATGATGTTGTAGCAATAACACAATCTCTTAGCAGTAGCATTGTTTTGACTAATCTTTCTCCTGATACCACTTATAACTTCACTGTCAGAACAAGAGATAAGAATAATAATCTATCCGCAAAAAGTAATCTTGTGACGGTAAAAACTTTGACTGACCCATATTGTGACATAGAAGCAGTCAACTCTAATTATGTAAGAATGTTTCGATTAGAATTGTCGGATATACTTAATGACAGTTACGGAACTTCAGGATATGAGGATTTTACATATGTCGTGGGAAATGTCCAAAAATCAACATCCTATCCATTATATATGATGAGAACTGTTTCTAATTCTTCTTTCAAAACAGGTTACAGTGTTTTTGTGGATTGGAATAATGATGGCGATTTTAATGACCAAAACGAAACAGCCTTGACGATTGCGCCTTCGCAGACAACAACGGTAAGTGGTGTTCTGTCTGTTCCGTCTGATGCGATTACAGGAAAAGTCAGAATGAGGTGTATTATAAATTATGATAGTATCAATAATTCTCCTTGTGGTAATTTTGATTTCGGTCAGGTTGAAGATTATACACTTAATATAACCAGTGGAACTTTGTCTGCAGATGATATTGATTCTAAAAAAGATTTTATTTACCCAAATCCAACTAAAGATTATCTTTATTATTCTAAAGATTATAAAAAGCTGGAAGTGATATGTATTGATGGAAGAGTATTAATGACTAATTCTAATACTTCCAAAATTAACTTATCAAATCTCTCTGCAGGAATTTATTTGATTAAAGTTTATAATTCTGATGATTCAATTACAACATTTAAAATTATAAAAGAATAGAATATTAATTGATTAATAAAAAAGCAGAACCCAATCGAGTTCTGCTTTTTATTATTTTTTCCAGGCAATCAGCATTTCCCTTTTTCCGGGTGGTCCTTGTCTTTTCTCAACTTCAAAGCCTAACTCTATCAGGGCTCGTCTCATACTTCCTTTAGATGAATAAGTTGTCAGCAAGCCTCCGGTTTTCATTTTGGATGCAACGATTTCAAATATTTCCTTTTCCCAAAGGTCGGGCTGTACTCTGGCTCCAAAACAATCAAAATAAACCAAATCGATAGAAGGTAAGTCCATATTTTTTATATTAAAAAAGTCGTCTTTTATTTTTTTGAGATAAAAATTAACATCTAGTTCAACTAATTTTTCCCATTCTGTTTTATGGATTTCCAGAGACAAATCTTTGATGATTTGGTTCGGAAATAATTCAGAATAAGACAATTCTGATGCTTCTTCAAAAAAAATCGGGTATTTTTCTATCCCAAAATAATTGATTTTATGATTTTTGTCATTTTTCAAATATTCATCAAATGTTACCAAAACGTTAAGACCTGTTCCGAAACCTAACTCTAAAATATTAATTTCGTAATCATTTGTTAAATTAAGTCCATTTTTGATAAATACATGTTCAGCCTCTTGTAAAGCACCATGTTTAGAGTGGTATGTTTCTTTTAAATCATTGATTAATAATGTTTTACTTCCGTCGCTTGTGATGATTAATTGCCTTTTCAAAGTATTTTTTTTCAAATTTAACATAAATTTTTATTATTAAAAAATTATTATATATTTGTAATACCTCAACAAAAAATTAAAAAATGATAATTCAAAAATCTACCAACCCAAGAATCTCAACCTTCGATCCAGATAATTTTTCATTCGGAAATACTTTTATCGATCATATGATAATTTGTGAATATGAGAATGGGAAATGGGGGGAGGTGCGGCTTGTTCCTTATGGTCCAATCGGGTTTACCCCTGCTATGATGGGGGTTAATTATGGACAGGCTTGTTTTGAAGGAATGAAAGCTTATAAGGATAAAGATGGTCAGGTATTCCTCTTCCGTCCGGAAAAAAACTTTAAGCGTATTAATAAATCTGCAAAAAGATTGGCAATTCCTGAGATTTCCGAAGAGATCTTCATGGAAGGGCTGAAAGCTTTGGTAGATATAGATAGAGACTGGATTCCTCATGGAGAAGGAATGTCATTATATTTAAGACCTGTTTTATTTGCAACAGAAGAAGCTCTTAAAGCTAGAATTTCAGAAAAATATATGTTTGCGATTGTTGCAACACCTGCTAAAAGTTATTATACAGCTCCAGTTTCTGTAAAGATTTCTGATCATTATTCCAGAGCGGCAAGTGGAGGAGTAGGGGCTGCAAAAGCTGCAGGAAATTATGCTGCTTCTTTTTATCCTACGCAATTGGCAATAGAAGAAGGCTACGATCAGATTATATGGACAGATGACTGTTCTCATGAGTATTTCGAAGAAAGCGGAACAATGAATGTTTTTGTGAGAATCAATGATACGATTTATACTCCTAAAACTTCTGATAAGATTTTGGATGGTGTTACAAGAGACAGTTTCATTCAATTAGCTAAAAAAAGAGGGATTGAAATTGTTATAGATGATGTAAAAGTCTCCGATGTGATTGAAGCTCAGAAAAATGGAACCTTGAAGGAAGTTTGGGGCGTTGGAACTGCTGTTGTGACAAGTATCTTCGAAGCTTTGGGTTACCAAGGCGAACATCTAGAATTACCAAAATTAAGTGAGGAAGAGAGTTTTGCTGCTCAACTTAAGAACGATCTTGTGAATATCCAAACAAACCAGGCTGAAGATCCTTTTGGATGGAGGGTTTTGGTAGAAGAAAATGTATACAGTGTATAGAATTAAATAAAAAGTAAATTGAAAAGTAAAAACCGGAAATTATTTTCCGGTTTTTGTTTTGATGCTTATTAAGTCTGCAAAAATTCTTAATTTCGCAAAAGTTTTGTTTCGGGTTAGAAAACATTACTTTATTTTAATGAAAAAAATATTTTACATATCAATTTTGGCTTTGATTGCTTCTTGTGCAAAACAAGCGCCTGTTCACAATTCGGAAGAGCAGTTCATGTCAGAAAGCGAAATGGAAGTCTCTAAAAACAGAACCAAAGAACTTAACACTCTTGAGCGAACTCAAATAGAAGATTGGATCAAGTCTCAGAATCAAAAATATTACTCAATGGGAATGAATTATTGGGTTAATATCGAAAATCTTGACCAAAGTCCTCGTAAAAACAATGGGGAAAAGGTTTCTTATCAA
This sequence comes from Chryseobacterium sp., assembly GCA_003248755.1. Lineage (GTDB taxonomy): Bacteria > Bacteroidota > Bacteroidia > Flavobacteriales > Weeksellaceae > Epilithonimonas. The sequence goes on from QFQW01000037.1 coordinate 5,134, forward strand.
TATTATATTTATGATTTTGACAGAACAAAATTATATGAAGCACCTGTTGAAAATATCAATGTGGAATTTGGACGTTTCAAAGAATTAGATGCTGTGGAAGATGTCGTCAGATATATGAAAAAAGGACAAGAAGCAGAATTGTTGGTGCCTTCTGTTTTAGCTTACGGGACTTATGGTGATAACAAAAAAATAACGAATGATGTTCCGCTCATCATCAAAGTAAAAGTATTATAAAAAAATAACTACTATCATACAATGAAAAAAATTATAGCATTATCTATAACATTATTAACATTATTAAATTGTAAAACATTGGAAATAGACAAAGAAGTTTATAAAAGTCTGCCAGATGGACTTTATGGGAATTTTGTAACAAGCAAAGGAGACATCTTGGTAAAATTCGAAGATGAAAAATCTCCGGTTACTGTGGCAAACTTTGTTGGTCTTGCAGAAGGTAAAATCGAAAATAAATCTAAGAAAAAGGGAGAGCCTTTTTATGATGGAACGATTTTCCACAGAGTTATCAAAGATTTTATGATTCAGGGTGGCGATCCTCAAGGAACAGGAATGGGTGATCCTGGATATAAATTTGATGATGAGAAAAATGACCTTCAGCATACTGGAAAAGGAATCTTGTCTATGGCTAATTCCGGGCCTAATACCAACGGTTCTCAGTTCTTCATTACAGAAGTTGCAACACCTTGGTTGGACGGAAGACACACGATCTTCGGAAAAGTTGTGAAAGGAGAGGCCGTTATCGACTCTATTGCTAATGTAGAAAAAGGTGCTCAGGATAAACCAAAGACCGATGTTGTTCTTAGCAAAGTTGCTGTTTTTGGTAAAGGAGATAAGTACAAGCATTATGATGCCGCTAAAGTTTTTGCAGACGGAAAAGCAAAAATCCAAGAAAATAACAAGGTTTTCTTGGCAAAAGCTGAGGAAGAGAAGAAGAGAAAAGAAGAAGAGTTCAAGGCTAATCAACAAAAACTGGTTGATGATCTTAAAGCAGGAATGCAATCTACTCCTTCAGGATTATTCTATAAAATCACAAAATCAACAACCGGAGCAGCTCCAACTGCAGGACAAACTGTAGCTGTTCATTATGCCGGGAAATTGGTGAATGGAGAAGAATTTGATAATTCTTTCAAGAGAGGGCAGCCGATTGATATTCCAATTGGAGTTGGACAAGTCATCAAAGGTTGGGACGAAGGGATTATGCTTCTTAAAGAAGGTGAAACAGCAACATTATTGATTCCACCAACTTTGGGTTACGGAGAAAGAGGAGCAGGAGGTGTTATTCCGCCAAATGCTTGGTTGGTTTTCGATGTAGAACTAGTTAAAGTTGGAGGTTAATCCAAAAATAAATAAAAGATAAAGGAGCGAATTTAATTTCGCTCCTTTTTTTATGATAATAACTGATAAGCTTTTTTAGCTCCGGTTACACAGTCTTCATATTGTTCTTCGGAGATTTTTTCATCAATGATTGATTTGAATTCCTGCCAAAATGGACCCGTATTTTCGCCATAAACTCCAAAATAATTGAATTCTACATTTTCAAATTCAGGATTTCTTTTCAGTTGTTTTGCAATTACATTTCCACCCAAAGTTGAGCCTTCCATTACATATAAAGCTCCGAATGCCTCAGCTTCATTCTCAAGATTTTGAGTCGGGGCTTCTGATCCTGTTTCAATATCAAGATTGTTGAGATCAACTTTAAGTGCGTCTATTTTACGTCTTAAATCCAATTTCAATTCAGGATAACCTTTTAATTGTTCTTGAATTTGGGGTTCATATCTGCTAATCAATTTATAGTTATGAATCAATAGGGTTTTATAATCATCCAATGTGTAAGATTTATCAAAAATCTTTTGTGATTGTAGTTTTGCTTCTGTATCGTCGTGTTGTTGTTTCGTTTGTTCCTTAAGAAATACTGAAATCATAATTCGGTTTTTGAAATTTTAATATAAATGTTGTTCCTTTTCCACTTTCGCTTTCATAGCTTATTTTTCCGCCCATTTTCTCCATCATATGATGAACGATACTTAGTCCGACTCCGTTTCCGTTGAAGTCTTTAGCGTTGTTCATTCGACTGAATATCTTAAACATTTTATCGGACTCTTCTTTGTTAATACCAATTCCGTTATCAGAGATTTTATAGGTTACAATATCATTGTAGACTTTTCCTTCAATTTTAACTATTGGTTTTTCCGATTTTGAAGAATACTTGACTGCGTTTCCAATTACGTTTACAAAGACCTGATAAACCATTGTTTTGTCTCCTAAAACTTCCGGCGTATTTTCTATAATAATCTCTGTTTCAGGAGAATTAAAGCTGATTTTAGAATCTTCCGCCAATTTACTGATTAATGAATCCACCTCAATTCTTCTCAGTTCAATTTCTGACTTTTTTACACGGCTTAGTTCTAACACGTTTTTAATCATTTCACTCATCGTATCCACTTGAGTAATAATATTATCCAAAGTTTTTTGAATGTTTTCTTGATCAGGAAGTCTCTTGGCTAATTGTGCATTAAGTTTTATAACCGTTAAAGGTGTATTAAGGTCGTGTGATATTGTATGTGAGAATGAATCCAATTCTTCATTCAGCTCTTTCAATTGATTGTTAAGATCAATGATTTGAGAAGATTTGGTATGAGATGTTTTTTAAATGGCAGATGTGATCCATTTTGCAGATTCTATTTCCCGTATTTTCCAAGGCAAAGATGTTCCTTTTACCTGCTCTTTCCAGACTTCAAAAGATTTTCTTGGAGAAAATTTGATGATTTCTACACCATTCTGAATTTCAGAAATTGTATTTTTTTGAGGATTTCCTGCCCATTTGATGTTGTGGTTTTGTTCTTTTCTCAACCAAATCAGCATGTCGGAAGAATGATTACTAAGAACACTGATGATAATGCCACAAGCTGATTCCGGATGATCAAATTTCAAACTGGTATAAGTTGGAAAAGTGCTCGAAATGAAAATATTTTCATCAAAGTCATTGTTTTTTTCCTTTGTCCAGTTGATTATTTTTTCAATATCTTCTGAAGACGGAGTTTCTCCGGTTGTCAAGATTTCATTATTGATTTTAATAATCATTCCATCTGCAGCACAGATTTCTTTAATTTCTTTGATATTATTTTCAAGAGCTTTTACAGAGTTTTCTTCACTCAAAAGATTTTGACGCAAAGAGATATTATTCAAATTTATTTTCTGATAATCCTGCAAAGTCTGAAGAGATCTATAAGAAGAGAATGCATTAGCTGAAGTTCTGGTCAATGTTTCTGCTAATAATCTGCTTTGAATGTCGAGATGTTTTGGGACAGCATTTTGGCATGCAACTAATCCCCATAATTTTCCATTGACAATTATAGAAGTACTAAAGCTGGATTCAACATTAGCATTTTTCAGATATTCTCTATGAACGGGAGAAGAAGATCTTGTTACAGAATAAGTTAAATCAATATTTTCTTTTGGAATAATACCAAGAATTGGAGAGGTCTTTCCCGAAACGTGTGAGGTAATTCTAACAGGGTTTTTGAGATAAAGTTCTCTTGCCTGAGAAGGAATGTCAGATTCTGGATAATGAAGGTGGAGATAACTTTCCAAGCCTTCTTTTACAGATTCCTCAATGACTTCACCGCTTCCGTCATATAGAAACTGATAAATCATTGCTCTATCAAAATCAATAATATTTTGAATCTCTTTCAGAAGAACTTTCCAGATATTCTCACCGTTGGACTTTTTTAGAATATTCTGAATTGCCGTGTATTCTTTATTGATTTTATGATTGGGAAAGACTTTTTCAATTTCAAAAAAAGTAAAATCTCCGTTGGTATGAATAGTTAAAGTATATTCTTGATTATTAAAGTCAATGTGTTGTATTGCAAGCTCTGAACAATTGGAATAGTTATCCCAATTGACATCGATATTAAGACTTTTAAAAAGAGCACGAATATCTGTTCCTAAAACAGAATCAGATTTGAGAGAAAAAAAATCTAGGATATTTTCGCTATAAAAGACAATTTTGGAATTCTGGACACCCAATAAAAATCCATATTCCTGTACTTCTCCGCAAATATGAATGGATTCTTGATCACAATTGATATATTCCTTTGGATGCATAATAAGTTATTAATTTAATATATCTTCTGTGTTTTGCTGAGTAAAGATAAAAATAATAATTAACTATTGTTAATTTTATTTGGAATCTTAATCTATTTTTAATAAGTTGTTGATTATCAAAAATAATTGTATAATAAATAAAAAAAAGACAACTCAAAAGGTTGTCTTTTTTCATATTATAAGATTGTTTTTACTTCATGTCGTACATTATCAAAGCTGTAATCAATTTTGGTTCAATCAGGGTACATTTTGGTGGCATTTTGATTTCCTTGTCAGAGATCTTCAAAAGATCGGTAAAACTGATTGGATAGATTCCAAAAGCAACTTTATATTCACCATTATCTACTTTTTCTTTCATTTCAATAATGCCGTTTATGTCAGAAGTTCCTTTATTGTAGGTGATTTTAGCAGTATGTTTTGCATTCTCGATTCCTAAGATATTTTCAAAAATATATTTGTCAACCAGGTGATGATCCAGGTCATTTTCTGTTTTATGCTTTTCACGGATATCATGTTTCACATGTAAACTATAAAATTTCCCTCCAAGATACATACTGATGTGGAATTTTTGAGAAGGAAAATAAGGTGCTTCTCCTTTGTCGTGGATCTGAAAGTCTTCTTTCAGTTTTTCTAAGAATTCTTCTTCAGACAATCCATTTAAATCTTTCAAAAGACGGTTGTAATCCTTAATTTTAATAGATTGATTGGAAACAATAAAGCTGTAAACAAAGTTATAATGTTCCGTTCCGTGGGATCTTTTGTACTTGTCTCTTTGTTTTTTTGCATATTCTGCAACAGAACCTATTCTATGGTGTCCATCGGCGATGTAGAAAGAGTCAATCGGGTCAAGAACTTCTTTGAACTGCTGGAGTTTCAACCTGTTATCGATTCTCCAGATTTTATGTTTAACGCCTTTTTCATCTTTGTAATTGATGATAGGAACGTTTTTTTGCTCGTGCGTCATCAGAAGTTCCACTTTGGAATTGGAATGGTAAGTCAGTAAAACAGGTTCCGCTTGTACACCTACTTTTTCCAGATAGTGTGCCATCTTCAGTCTTCTTTCCGTGATTGTAGATTCGTGCTTTTTGATTTTACCTTCCCAGAAATCATCTACACTCACAAGTCCCATCAATCCTCTGAAAGAGGTTTTATCCGGCAGTGTTTGTTCGTATAGATAATAAGCAGAATCGTCTTGTGTTATTTTTTTTTCGTCTAGTAATTCTTCAAAATTAGACCTAACTTTTCTAAGATTTCTATCAACATCCTTTGACTTGCTGACAACAGCAGGCTTTATCATCTGGATGTAAGAGTTATCTTGCTGAGCTTTTTTATTAATCTCTTCCTGACTAAAGTTATCTAATGAGTATGTAGGAAAAACATCAATAAAATCAGGATTTGGTCTGATTCCTCTAAATGGTTTAAATACAGGCATATATGTTATTGTTGAGCTTTTATTTTTATAATTTGTTGAGCTAATTCTTCTCCAATTCTGTTTTGGGCATCAAGGGTGTTGCCTCCAACATGTGGAGAAAGAGAAAGAGCCGGATTCATCAGAATCAATACTTCCGGAGTGGGTTCCTTTTCAAAAACATCAAGAGCGGCGCCGTAAACTTTTCCGCTTTCTATTGCATCTAGTAAAGCTACTTCATTGATGACACCGCCCCTTGCGGTATTAGCAATGAAAGCACCTTCCTTCATTAATTCAAATTCTTTGCGGTCGATCAGATATCCATCTGTAAGCCCCGTATTGAGGCTTATAAAATCTGATTTTTTTAAAACTTCATTTAAAGTTACAGATTTTATTTCAAAATTCAAAGACTGACCATCAAAGAAAGCTATTTCTATAGTTTCAGATTTTGGAGTTCTGTTGTAAGCTAAAATGTTCATTCCGAGAGAAATACCCATTTTTATGACTTCCATTCCGATATTTCCCATTCCGATAACACCTAATGTTTTTCCGGAAAGTTCAGTTGCATTATTAAATGATTTTTTAAGTGCATTGAAGTGTGTTTCGCCTTCCAATGGCATCAATCTGTTGCTTTCATGAAGAAACCTTGCTAACGAAAAGAAATGTGCAAAAACCAGTTCTGCGACAGATTTGCAAGAAGCTTTTGGTGTGTTAATGATGTAAATACCCTTGTCAATAGCATATTCTACATCTATATTGTCCATACCAATTCCACCACGTCCGATGATTTTGAGATTAGGGCATTCATCAATTAAATTTTTTCTTACTTGGGTTGCGCTTCTCACAAGAAGGACATCCACATTATTTTCATTGATGAACTTGCTCAAATGTTCTGAAGATACCCTGGCTTCCAAAACCATAATATCTGCACTTTTCAGAAGCTGAATTCCCTTTTCGGAGAGCCCGTCATTAGCTAATACAATCATTGTTTAATTCAAAAATCCTTTAGTTGCTGAGTTTCCTTGAGTTGTTTGAGCTAAATTTCAAGGTTTGCTAAGATACGAATTTTTCTTCTGATTAACATTATATTAACAAAAAAACGTCCTCGATTAACAAGGACGTTTATTATATTTTAATTCAAAAACCTTTACAGGTTCTTCATTACATCAACCAAAACTTGCACACTTTCTATTGGCATTGCGTTATAGATACTTGCTCTGTAACCGCCAACACTTCTGTGTCCATTTATTCCGCTGATTCCTGCTGCTTTCCAAGCTGTATCAAATGCTTCTTTTTTGGATTCGTCGGTTAATGTGAAAGTTACATTCATAAAAGAACGATCTTCTACAGCAGCAACACCTTGGAAATTTGGATTGCTGTCAATCTCGTCATAAAGCAATTTGGCTTTAGCATTATTTTTAGCTTCAGCTGCTGCAATTCCTCCATTTTCTTCAAGATGTTTTAAAGTCAAATAAGAAGCATAAACTGCAAAAACAGGAGGTGTGTTAGACATTGATTCTTTATCAATATGAACTGAATAATCCAAATAAGTAGGAATGCTTCTTCCATTCTTTCCAAGAATGGATTTTTTCACAACAACCAAAGTTGCTCCGGCAGGACCCATATTTTTCTGAGCTCCCGCATAGATCAAATCAAATTGAGAAAAATCTAATTCTCTACTGAAAATATCAGATGACATATCACAAACCAGCAACGTATCAACTTTGGGGAATTCTTTGATTTGAGTTCCGAAAATCGTATTGTTAGAAGTACAATGGAAATAATCGTATTCTGAACCTACAGTATAATCTTTTGGGATGAATGTATAATTTGCATCTTTAGAAGAAGCTACTACATCTACATTACCTAATTTTTTAGCTTCTTTTATAGCTCCGGAAGCCCAAGTTCCAGTATCTGTGTAAGCTGCTTTTCCGTTTTCTGAAAGCAAATTGAATGGAACCATCAAGAACTGAAGACTTGCCCCGCCTTGCAGATAAAGCACTTCGTAATCGTCTCCAAGATTCATCAGTCTTTTTACAATAGCACGAGCCTCATCCATTACTGCAACAAATTCTTTGCTTCTGTGCGAAATCTCCAAAATGGATAATCCCATTCCGTTAAAATCCAGAACTGCTTCTGCTGCTTTTTGAAAAACTTCCTGAGGAAGGATACTGGGACCTGCGCTAAAATTATGTTTTTTCATTAATGGTTAAGTTGTTAGGTGTTAAGATTTATTGTTTTAAAAAGCCAAAAGCTTTGCGCTAATGGCTTGATTGTTATTCGTTGTGAAGGAATGCTTTTTTAGCTAGAAGCTGTTCTTCTGTTTCTACATGGTCTTCATCCGGAACACAGCAATCCACAGGGCAGACCGCAGCACATTGAGGCTCCTCATGGAAACCTTTACATTCTGTACATTTATCAGTTACAATGAAATAATAGTCATCTGCAACCGGTTCTTGAGCTGCATTTGCATCTACAGTAAGGCCGGATGACAAAACCACCATTCCCTTCAGTTCTGTACCTTCTGATGCTTTCCAATCTACAGCTCCTTCATAGATTGCGGTATTCGGACATTCAGGTTCGCACGCACCACAGTTTATACATTCATCAGTTATCTTGATAGCCATTGCTATTTTATTTTTAATTTTGTGCAAAATTACAAAAAAAAAGCCAGCTATGCTGAACGAAAACAAAATTTTGGGACTCGAAAAATTGGGGAATTTCATTAATGATTTCATTAAAAAAGATGAAAATAATTATAATGAAAAAGAAGAACGATTAGCTTATCTGATGAAGCGTTCCGAGATTGAAAATCCTTGGTTTACTCAAGAGAATCAAAGATATAACTTACAACAGTGGAGTAGCCTTTTTACCAAGGAAAATATCCAAAATTGGTTATCTGAATATCAATTATCAAATGCTTCCAAAAGAGTAGGATTAATATTAGCCGGAAATATTCCTTTGGTTGGTTTTCACGATATTATTTCTGTGGTTTTGAGTAATCATATTCCGGTCATTAAATTATCGTCAAAAGACCGGCTGGTTCTACCTTTTCTGTTAGAATTATGGAATGAATTTTCTAATCAAGAAATAGAATTTCACATTGTCGAAAAGTTAGAAAACTTTGATGCTGTGATTGCAACTGGAAGTAATAATACTGCAAGATATCTGGAATATTATTTTAGAGATAGTCTTAGTATAATCAGAAAAAACAGAACTTCTATTGCTGTTTTGAAAGGTGATGAAACGGATGAGGAATTACAATTATTAGCCAATGATATTTTCAGATATTTTGGTTTAGGATGCAGAAATGTTACCAGGATTTTGATTCCTCAGGATTTCAAATTAGATCGGTTATTTGAAAACTTTATGAATCATCAGGATGTTATTAATCATAATAAATATGCTAATAATTATGATTACAATAAAGCAATCTATCTCTTAAATCAAGACCAGTTCTGGGATAATAATTTTGTAATGCTTAAGGAAGATGAAAAGTTGTTTAGCCCTTTGTCTGTGATTAATTTCTCTCGCTATGAAACTTTGGAAGAAGTAAAACAATTCATAGAAATCAATAAAGACGAAATCCAAACTATTACTGCAAAAGCAGAATTAGGATTGGAGTCAATTGGTTTTGGAGAAACGCAGAATCCTTCGCTGGATACTTATGCGGATAATGTAGATACGATGGCTTTTTTGAGTGTGATATAATTAACTCTTTGTGCATTTTGGAGTATAAATAAAAATATTTTTTTGCAAAGAATCATCAATGTTTTATTTGATGTATTTATAGTTATTATGAAGTATTGATTTTTTGATTAATTATTTTTTATTTTTCTGATAAAATTTAGGTTCAAAAATCATTCAAAAATTGAAATAATATTTACATTTGAGACCAAATTCTGGATATGAGTATTTTCAACGATACAAAGCTCGCATTTGCCGATAAAACGGATGCTCAGCTCAAAAAAGCCTATTGGATGTTCAAGGCGATTGAACAGCCTGCAGTGACCAATATTGGCGTTTCTCTTCTCAATTTTACAGTTAGAAACAATTTTCCATTTGTGGACGGAATTGTAAAACAGACTTTATTTGAACAGTTTTGTGGTGGAGAAACCCGTGAAGAAAGTATGAAAGTGGTGAAGCAGATGTTCAAAAGAGGCGTTGGAAGCATCTTCGATTACTCGATTGAAGGAAAAGAAGAGGAAGAGGTCTTTGATGCGGTTTGTAAGGAAATCAAGGATATTGTAAGATTTTCTGTCGGAAATCCGGCAATTCCGTTCATTGTCTTCAAACCAACAGCTTTTGGTAGAATTGATATTTATGAAGCAGTTGGAAAAGGCAAAGAGTTAACAACCAGCCAGAAAGAAGAATGGAATAGAGTAGTCACTCGGTTTGATGAAGTCTGCAAACTTTGCTTTGAAAGCGACAAAAAGGTAATGGTGGATGCTGAGGAAACTTGGATGCAAGATGCAGCTGACCAACTTTGCGAGGAAATGATGGAGAAATACAATAACGAAAAAGCCATCGTTTGGAACACGATTCAGATGTACAGAACCGGTCGTTTGGAATATATGAACGCTCATCTGGAAAGAGCCAGAGAGAAAGGCTATTTCATTGGTTATAAGATTGTTCGTGGTGCTTATATGGAAAAAGAGGCCGACCGCGCAAAAGCAATGAATTACCCAAATCCAATCCAGCCAAATAAGCAAGCTACAGATGATAATTACAATTCAGGAATCGATTTTGTGATGGAACATCTGGACAAGGTTTCTGCATTTTTTGGAACACATAATGAGATTTCGTCTGAATTGATTATGGATAAAATGAAAGCCAAAGGTTTGGAACACGACAATCCGCATATCTATTTTGGACAGCTTTACGGGATGAGTGATAATATTACTTACTATTTGGCAGACCAACACTACAACGTTGCAAAATACCTTCCGTATGGACCTGTAAAAGATGTTGTTCCATATCTTACGAGAAGAGCGCAAGAAAATACTTCTGTTGCAGGACAAACCGGTAGAGAACTGGGTTTGATTAGTAAGGAATTGAAGAGAAGAAAATAGGATAGATTTTAGATGTCAGATATTAGAAGTTAGACATTTTACAATCTCTAAAAATAAAATCCGCTGTGAGGCGGATTTTTTTTTTTGAAAATATCCAGACTCACTTCTCCTTGTTCTTTTATACAGTTAAAAAACCAAATGTTGATAATAATTTCTTTATCATAGCTATAAATATTTTTCTATTTCAAAGATAATGAAGTTTCCTGTGAATTTTTATCCAACATATTTTCTATCTTTAATTTATAAATTTTTCAGATTTTGAATCCAATTCTTGATATCGTCGTTCGGTCACTGGCGGTTTACTTTTTTATGGTCATTGCAGTGCGTGTTTTTGGTAAGAACCAATTGTCTCAGCTCAATGCTGGCGATGTGATTCTTTTATTATTGATAAGTAATGCAGTTCAGAATGCGATGGTTGGTTCCAACAGCAGTCTTGAAGGAGGTATTGTTGCTGCTTTAGTTTTGTTTATTGCAAACTTTGTCGTAAAGAAATTCATTTTCAAAAATCAGAAAATAAAAGAGTTGATAGAAGACCATCCTTACATCTTGATAAAAGATGGAGTAGTGTATCCTGAAGTTCTTAGAAAAGTCCAAATCTCAGAAGACGAATTGGAAGAAGCCGTTCACGAACACGGCATCGAAAATGTTTCTGATGTGAAGCTTGCAATTCTGGAAGTGGATGGAAATATCAGTGTGATTTCAACTGATAAAAGCACGGAACAAACTCATTATTCCAGACATAAAACTAAATTGAAGAGGAAGTTTAGGAACCTGTAAATTTTTTAGAATATTTTTTTGAAAATACCAATAACAATTGCAATAGAGTCCGATATAAGACCACCGTCAATACTTTTTAAATCTTTGTACGCTTTTCTTTTTTCTTTGAATCTTTTACTTTTCAATTTCCTATTGATATTAAGTAAATCAATCATAGACCAGATGAAACCTACGATGAATACAATAATAATAAGAAAAGTTTGAAGCGTCTCGTTCATTAGATTCTAGTTATTTTTATAAATGAAAAAGCAAAACCAAAAAATCGTAAATACAATACTTAAAATGAAAATTCTTTCACCGTGTTTTCTATCTTGTTCATTAAAGTAATAGACTCTTTCGCCATTAGGAAGTTGCTTTTTGAGCTTCAAAATTACTAAGCTTACTCCATAACTTATAAAAAGAAAGAAGCTCATAATAAATGAAGCCAAAAACCCAATTACAGAAAAAATGTAACCTAAAGTAATCAGGTTTTTAACTTCTGCCGGCTTATCATAATTCCTTTTTAAAGATTCTAATCTTTCAGAATTAATCCTTTTTAGTTCATCTTCCGAAATTACAATGCCTCTTTCTTTCAATAGATTTTTTGCGACTTCATAATCGAATTCATTCCATTCGTCCCTTTTGTAAATGATTTCTTCAAGTTCTTCATCACTGAATTCTTTGAGATAATAATCTTCAGGAATTGTCACATTTTTAGAATAATATTCGGTAATCAATTGTTCTGCTTTCTCAAAATCAGATTTTTCAATAATGATTTGATATTCGATTTTACTTTGATCAGTAACAAAACTTCCATCAAAATATTTTTCATTATCAATTAATTCATAATCAATAGAATTATCCTTCAAAACCGAAGCTATTTCTTCGATGATTGATTTGTTGAGACTTTTTCTGAGAATAGCTTGATTTTCCATTACGCTAAAATAGTAATTCCTTTCTCAGCCAGATCATAAATCGTATTTCTCGCACTGTCTGGCTTAACATTCACAGCTTTGGTTCCATTGAAATGTAGACAAGTGATAAATCCTGCATTGAAAGAATCAATCGCTGTGAATTTCACACAATAATCAAGAGCTAACCCAACGATTTCGACAAGCTGAATGTCGTGATATTTCAAAAAATCTTCCAATCCGGTTTTCATAAAATGATTGTTATCCTGGAAACCGCTGTAGCTGTCAATCTCTACATTTTTCCCCTTTTGGATAATATGTGTTACCTTGTCACGATTCAGATCTTTATGAAACTCTGCCCCGAAAGTTCCCTGAACACAATGGTCCGGCCACATAAACTGAGGAACACCATTTAGGGATATGGTTTCACCAACATTTTTTCCATTGTTGGATGCGAAACTTTTATGGTCGGCCGGATGCCAGTCTTGGGTCAAAACGATTTGGTCATATTCATTTTCTTCCATCAGAAGATTGATATAAGGAATGATGCTGTTGGCTTCCGGAACGGCTAATGCGCCGCCTTCGCAGAAATCATTCTGAACATCAACTATAATAAGTGCTTTTTTCATATTTAATTAAATGAATTTTGGGTTATTAAAATACAAAATGTCATTCTAAAAGAATCTTACCAATAATGATTTTCTTCTCTCGGAATGACATATTGACATTAAAATTTAGAAATTAACCTAAATATGGATATTTGTAATCTTTTGGGGAGACAAAAGTTTCCTTGATACTTCTTACAGACACCCAACGCGTCAAATTCATTTTAGAACCTGCTTTATCATTGGTTCCCGACGCTCTGGAGCCTCCGAAAGGCTGCTGTCCTACAACTGCTCCGGTTGGCTTGTCATTGATATAGAAGTTTCCGGAAGCATTTTCCAAAGCTTTGTAAGCCTCATCAATCGCATATCTGTCCTGTGCAAAGATAGAACCGGTCAAAGAATATTGAGTCGAAGTATCAACCAATTTCAGAGTCTCATTCCATTTTTCATCTTCGTAAACATAAATAGTCAGGACTGGACCAAAGATTTCCTCAACAATGCTTTCGTAAGACGGATTCGATGTTTCGATAACTGTCGGATGTACAAACCAGCCTTTGGAATCATCATATTTCCCACCGATAATTACTTTTGCATCGCTAGAAGCTTCGGCTCTGTCGATGTAACCTTTACATTTTTCGAAAGAATTTTTATCGATAACAGCATTTACGAAGTTTGAAGGGTCTTCCGGAGAACCGATTTTAATCGTTTTGATTTGAGCTTCCATTACGGCTTTCACTTCATTCCAAAGCGATTTTGGAATGTAAGCTCTCGATGCAGCAGAACATTTTTGTCCTTGATATTCGAAAGCACCTCTCACCAGACCTGTTGCAACTGCCTCAACATTCGCAGAGGGATGAACCATTACGAAGTCTTTTCCACCGGTTTCACCAACGATTCTTGGGTAAGATTTGTAGTTATGGATATTATCGCCAATCATTTTCCACATGCCTTGGAAAACCTTTGTAGAACCTGTGAAGTGAAGACCTGCAAAGTCTGGGTGAGCTAAAACTTTCTCAGCGGTTTCTTTACCATCAGTAAAAATCATATTGATAACGCCATCCGGAAGTCCTGCTTCTTTCAAAACGTCCATAATTACTTTTGCTGAATAAACCTGCTTATCAGATGGTTTCCAAACCACAACATTTCCCATCATTGCCATACAAGCCGGCAAGTTTCCGGAGATGGCTGTAAAGTTGAAAGGCGTAACTGCAAAACAGAATCCTTCAAGCGGTCTGTATTCTACACGATTCCAGATTCCTTTGTCAGAAACAGGCTGCTCAGCATAAAGTTCGGTCATAAATTCTACATTGAAACGCAGGAAATCTATGAACTCGCAAGCAGAATCAATCTCAGCCTGATGAACGTTTTTTGATTGTCCAATCATTGTTGCCGCGTTGATAACATCTCTGTAAGGTCCGGCCAAAAGGTCAGCCGCTTTCAGGAAAATTGCAGCTCTCTGTTCCCAACCAAGTGTATTCCATTTTGCTTTTGCAGCAAGAGCGGCTTCTATGGCCTGGTCAACGTGGGACATATCGCCTTCGTAATAGAAACCAAAATCGTGCTGATGGTCTTGTGGCGAACTTAATTGTATTTTTTTGTCTGTTTTTACTTCTTTTCCACCGATCACCATTGGTATCTCGGTTTTTTCTTTCCACATTTTTTTATAAGTGGCAATCAGGCTTTTTACCTCTTCAGAATTAGGAATGTAAGATTTTACCGGTTCATTTATAACAGCTGGAACCTTGGAAATCGCTTTAGACATAATTTTAATTTTAGATTTTTACAAATTTACGATAAGGATTTTAAAAGAACAATCGAATCCAATTGTTTTATTTTATTAAAATTATTTTTGACTTTAAATTACATTTAATCAGTATTTTAAAGTTAGGGTAGATTGAAAATTCAGATTTTAATTGTAATTAATTATTTGCAAAATTTGTTTTTATTTTTTACGAAATTTGCATTCGGCTTCTTAACTTTGCAGGGTCAAATTTCTATAGGATGATAAATTTTGTATTGATTGTAGTTTGCGTAGTTGCAGGAATGATTTTCAAATCAACCAAAACGATACATCCAGATGCGCACAAAGGCATCAATACTTGGCTTCTCTATATTGCCTTACCTGCAGTTTCTTTCAAATATCTTCCCAAAGTAGAATGGTCCTGGGAAATGCTTTTTCCTATTTTGAGTACGGTTTTGACAGCGATTGGCGGCTGGGCTTTTATGTTGCTTTACAGTCGAATAAAAAACTATTCAGCCAGGTCAAGAAGTACGATGGAGCTGGCAAGCGGTTATAGTAACACGTCTTTTATCGGATTTCCTTTGATAACTGCTTTTTACGGAGAAAAATATCTGAGTATTGCTATTATCTGTGACCAGACGATGTTCCTGATGCTCTCTACAATGGGAATTATCGCAGCTTTGAGAGGTGGCAGTAAAACCGGAAAAGTAGATTCCAAATTCATTCTTAAAAGACTTTTTACATTTCCTCCGTTTATAGGATGTATCAGTGCATTGATTTTATCACAGTTTATCAATCTTGATTTTGCAGAGCCAATGTTTGACAAGCTGGCTTCAACAGTCGCCCCTTTGGCTTTGTTTTCCGTGGGGTTGCAATTGAAATTCAATGGATGGAGAAAACTGATTCCTCAGATTTCCACATCAATGCTTTATAAATTGATTTTAACGCCTATAATGGTTTTAATATTGGCAATCGTTTTTGGAATCAAAGGGGATATTGCAAAAATCAGCATTTTTGAAGCAGCGATGCCAACTGTCATTACTTCCAGCATCATTGCAGAACAGTACAGGCTGAATACGAAACTCATCAATCTAATCATCGGAATAAGCATCCTTGTTGGTTTTGTGACAACAGGAATCTGGTTTGAGATTATTGAGTTTTTATTCTAGGTTTTTATCGCAAAGTTTAATAATGAAGTTTTTTAAGAAGGCAGAATAAACAATTTGATTTTAAAAGTCGATTCTTTAGCTTGAATTTAAAAACCACAAAAGTCACAAAAGATACAGTTGCCTATTTTCTCTTGTGACGTTTGTGGTTTAATATTTTAGTTTTTTACGGCAGAATAAAAAAGAAAACCGCACAAAAATGCATAATACTTCCGCCTAAAACGAACAGATGCCAAATGGGGTGGTAGAAAGGTTTTCTGTCTTTAGCATAAAAATAGATCCCGAACGTATAGCACAATCCTCCCAGAATGATCAACGTTAATGCACCTGTGGAAAGATTCTCTATCATTGGTTTGATAGCGATAATGGCAGCCCAACCCATCAAAGCATAGAGAGAAAGTGAGATTTTTTCATTATTCCGCAGTGGAGAAAATTTAAAAATAAAACCGATCAAAGCCATTCCCCAAATTACACCAAACATACTCCAGCCCCAGGCGCCTTTAAGACCGAGAAGTGCGATCGGTGTGTAGGTTCCGGCAATCAGAAGATAGATGCTGAGATGGTCTATCTTCTGGCAGATCTTCTTCCATTTCAGTTTGTAAACAGCGTGGTAAATAGTGGAAGCAGAGTAGAGTGTGATCAAACTCAATCCAAAAACTAAAGATGATGCAATTGCAATAGAATTTTCACTAATAGCCGAATAAACAATCATAAGAACCAGAGCCACAAAAGATAGAACAGCCCCAAAACCGTGTGTAATCACATTATAAAATTCTTCTTTTTTTCTATTCTTCTTCGGCATAATCTTGATTTTGAAGTAAAGTTAGGGATTAAACTTTTTTGTAACGGAATTAATATTGCTTTTAACAAGAATTTAAATGTTACGAGCATAATTTGTCTTGCGAATTTTGAGTTAGAAAGCCATTTTAACCCAACTAAAAGTACGAAGGTTTCAAACATTTGTAGGAAACTATTGGAGACTTCGAGAGATTACAAACATATCTGTTTTAAACCAACGGAGAATTCCGGAGCTTTCCAACAACTTGCAGGAAACTTCCGTAGATGTCAGGAGGTCACAAACAAGCTTGTTTGTAATAAACGGAGCACTCCGGAGGTTTGTTTCACTATTGCCTGCAACCTCTGGAGATTATTTGTCAAAAGCATCAATGTTTTAATATCTAAAATTCTTAGTTTTGATAAAAATTCAGAAATGAAGAATCTTCTCATTATTCCTATATTAATTTCCCAAGTTTATTTCTCACAATCGGTTTCTGACCAACTGGACAAATCTTTGAAAGAAATGCTGTCAACGTCAAATGCTTTGTCGGCCAATCTTTCTTTCTATGTTTCGGACGAAAATGGAAACTTGATTTATGAATATAATGGTAACAAAGGACTTTCTACGGCAAGTACACAGAAGATTTTTACATCGGCGGCGGCCTTGGAAACGCTTGGAAAGAATTATCAGTTCAAAACAACAGCTTCATATTCCGGGAAGATATCTAATGGAACTTTGGATGGTGATTTTTACATCACTTCCAATGGCGACCCGACTTTGGGAAGCTGGCGTTGGGAAAATTATAAGCCGGAAAACTTCAAACAACAATTATTAGAAGCTATCAAGAAATCTGGAATCAAAAAAATTTCAGGTAACCTGATTGTTGATGATTCATATTTCGATTTTCAAAGTACGCCTGGCGGTTGGCCTTGGAACGATTTGGGGAATTATTACGGAGCAGGAACTTTTGGCGTGAACTGGAGAGAGAATCAGTTTGATATTAATATTAATGGAAACCAATTCAAGAGTTTTTCCTATGATTTGGATAATGTGAATTGGATTAATGAATTGAAAACCGGAGGGAATTCTGACCAGAGTCTAATTTTCACAGCTCCACATTCGGAAACTGCAATGATTAACGGAACTTTACCGGCAGGAAAGGTATCTACAGTTTCCGGAGCGACACCCAACCCACCAATGCAATTGGCCGTCGAAATCCAAAAACTTTTAGGAGAAAACGGAATTTCCGTTTCAGGTGAAACAACAACTTATTACAATGAGAAATTGGCTGGAAAATCTATTTCCAAAACACCAACTCAAAATCAAATTTTAGAATACAAATCACCAACATTGGACAAAATCGTTTATTGGTTCTTGAGAAAAAGTATCAATCTTTATGGAGAAACATTAATCAAAACGATGGCTAAAGAAAAACGAAATAATCCAAGCTTTGAAACAGGTGTTGACTTACTAAAAGACTTTTGGAAGTCCAAGGGAATCAATCCAATGATGATAAACTTTGCCGATGGAAGTGGTCTTTCTCCACAGAATTATGTCTCTGCAAAGGCTCAGGTTCAGGCCCTTCTGTATGCTAAGAAACAAAACTGGTTCGATGCTTTCTATGAGGGTTTCCCTACCCAGAACGGAATCAAAATGAAAAGCGGAACTATCAAAGACAGTAAGTCTTTTGCAGGTTATCAGACTTCCAAAAGTGGTAAGAACTATGTGTTTTCCATTATTCTTAATAATTATCAGGGTGGAAGTATCAGTAATGCTTTGTTTAAGATTTTGGATAATTTGAAGTAAACAATAAAATGTTGAAACACTTCGACACCGCTCAGTGTGACATCTGTAATAGTAAGCGCTTTTGTCAGTCTGAGGTTCTCGAAGACATTTAAATAAAATATTAGAATTTAACGCAAAGGCACAAAAGGCTAATACCTATAATGCTTTTCAAGGCACAAAGATTTTAACTTCGTTAAAATTTTAAAATGGAAGATTTTATTTTTGCGACTTTTACTAAATTAATTTTAAATATTTTCACGACTTTGCGATAAAACAAAATGAACAGAATCAATTCTTTTCCTCCAATTGTAGATGAACACTCAGAAATTCTGATTCTCGGTTCGGTTCCGGGTGTGAAATCTTTGGAAATGCAGCAATATTATGCACATCCTCAAAATCAGTTCTGGAAATTGATGTTTTATCTTTTTGATACAGAATTTTCGACCGATTATCATACAAGATTAGAATTACTGAAAACGAATAAAGTCGCACTTTGGGATGTTATAGAAAGCTGTGAAAGAAAAGGCAGTCTGGATACAGAAATCAAAGATGAAATTGATAATAATATCCCTGAACTAATCGAAAATCATCCCAACATCAAAACTATCTTCTGTAACGGGCAAAAGTCTTACAAAAACCTTTTGAAGATTCTAGGCAAGAATTTCAAAATTCCGATTCTCGTTTTGCCTTCTACAAGTCCGCTTCATACGGTAAAGTTTGAGGAGAAATTGGAGAGCTGGAAAGTGATTAAGGATTATTTATAGAATTATCCAATTGAAAATCCATTAATGTAAATATAAACTACAAGGCTTAGAATGATTAATGATTCAATCCACCAAATATTTTCCTTTTTAAAATTTTGAATTTTTAGAATTATTTGTTCAATACTAAGAATGAAAAAGATTACAATTAATCCGATAAAAGCAAAAGTTCCACCCATAGCATTTCCTCCATTATTATCAATGAAAAGGTAATTGATTGAGATGAAAATTAATAGCAAACTCAATAGTCCGAAAACAATAATAAAAGGAGTTAGAATTATTGTTGAAATAACGTCGTTTGTTTTTAACGTATTTTCAGCAGTTAATTTCTTTTCATTAATGAGGAAGTCTCTTATTTCAATCTGCTCTTTTGAAAAGTTGTAATCTCTAGATTTTAATATTTCAAAAGCATATATTCTGGCTTCCGAAACAAATCTGCTTTCGGGGCTAATATAAACTTCTAATTCTTTATCACATAATTTTTCAAGAATTTTCTTATTGACCATTTAATTAATTTTAGCCATTCCAAATCTCCCAAGCCTTCTCCGCCTGCTGTTCCAGCATATAAAAACCATTAAGTGTTGTCGCTCCTTTTTCTGCAGATTTTCTAAGGAAAGCTGTTTCTGAGGGGTTATAAATCAAATCGATAACGTAATGTTTGTCCGTAATTGCATTAAACGGAAATTGAACACAATCATTTACATTTGGGAAAGTTCCAACAGGAGTTGTCTGGATAATCAATAAAGAATCCTTTACCAAATCTTCCGAAAGGTTTTCAAAATTAATCTCAGATTTTCTGG
The DNA here is from genome assembly GCA_003248755.1 of Chryseobacterium sp. GTDB lineage: Bacteria > Bacteroidota > Bacteroidia > Flavobacteriales > Weeksellaceae > Epilithonimonas. The sequence goes on from QFQW01000037.1 coordinate 25,042, forward strand.
AAACCGTAATGTGTTCGATATTATGTTTGTCTAAGATATATTTGACCGCTTTTGCAGCACCACCGTCACCAAGAATCAAAGCTTTTTTGTGATGCTCTTTTTTATTGATAAGCAAAGTCTTTTCAAATCCGAAAGCATCTGTATTATAACCGATTTTCTTTCCGTTTTGGAAACTTACGCAATTGACGGCGCCGATTTGTTGGGCTTCATCACTCAATCCATCAAGAAAAGGAATAATCGCTTGTTTGTAAGGAATGGTGACATTCATTCCGATAAGATTCGGGTTTTCTAAGAAAGACGTAACATTTTCGATTTCAGAGATGTCAAAGAAATTATATGAATGGTTTTTTAAAAATAATTTTTTGAATTTTTCCTCAAAATATTTTTTTGAAAATGAGTAAGAGATATTCTTCCCAAGTAATCCGAATTCCTGTTTTTCCATACTCCAAATTTAGGAAATATCAATACAAAATTCATCATAATTTTTTGATTCTTCCATCAGTTGAATTATTTTAAAATCTCTTTCCATTGGCGTAATTTTGGCTTTAGAAAAATCAAATATTTTAAAATGAAAAATGTAATTCTCAATAACGGAACAGAAATTCCTGAAATCGGATTTGGAACCTGGCAGACAACAGAAGGTGTCCAAAAAACTGTGAAAGAAGCATTGAAAGCAGGATATAAACATATTGACACAGCCGATATCTACGGAAACGAAGCGGAAATAGGAGAAGCGATTGAGGAATCCGGAATTGATAGAAAAGATTTGTATCTCACAACCAAAATCTGGAATTCCAACAGAAATGCAGAAGGTGTAAAATATTCGGTGGAGCAATCTCTCAAAAAATTGAAAACCAATTATCTGGATCTGCTTCTCATTCATTGGCCGGCCAACGCTAAACAATTTGACAACTGGAAAGAAATCAATGCGGAAACTTGGAAATCAATGGAAGAACTTTACAAATCAGGAGTTGTAAAAGCAATCGGAGTAAGTAATTTTATGTTACCACAAATCGAAGCTTTACTGGAAACGGCTGAAGTTATCCCGGCAGTAAATCAAATTGAATTTCATCCGGGTTATGTGCAACAAACTGTAGTTGATTATTGTAAAGAAAAAGGTATCGCAATAGAAGCTTGGAGCCCGATTGGTTCGGGAAGATTGCTGAAAGATGAGGTTTTGAAAGATATTGCCGATAGTTACGGTGTTTCTCCTGCGATTCTATGTATTCAGTTTTGTTTACAATCCGGTGTGATTGTTTTACCAAAATCTGAAAATCCGACTAATATCTACAACAACCTGCATTTTGAAAGATTCAAGATTTCTGAAAGTGATATGAAAACTTTGAAAACACTGGAGGAAACCGGTTTCTCCGGTCTTAATCCAGAAACTGTAGATTTCTAAATTTTGTATTTAAAAAAAGCAAAAACCGTTTTAAAACTTTTTAAAACGGTTTTTTGTATAATTAATTTGCTATTGGTGTGTTTTTAACGTTGAATCTTTCACAACGCGACTTGAGCGGACTCTTCGGGAGCTTAAGAATGACAATTGGGAAAACCCTTCGACAGGCTCAGGAAAAACTACAAGCAGCGGATTAAGTTGCACTAAAATTAATCACCGGAACTAGAGTAATATCTGATTTTCTCGACTATTTCTCCAAGGTCAAACGGTTTTGGAATGAAATCGATTGCGCCGCTTTCTATCGCAGAGTCTCCTAAACCTCTACTTGCAGACATAATCACTACCGGAATGGTTTTGAAATCCTGATGTGCTTTTATCATTTTGCAGATATCCCGTCCGTCTTCTCCGGACAGCCACATATCCATCAGAATTACATCGGGTTTGGTAGAAGACGTTTGAAGGGAGTTGAACATCTCAGACCCTTTTTCATAATTATCTACATCATAACCTTCCATATTGAGCATCAATTTAACTGAGTCTAGAATGGCAGGACTATCATCTACGACATATATTTTTTTTGAAGTTGACATTTTTCTTAAGGTAATTAAATTAGTAGTTGTAATTTTTAGGGATTTCAAAACAAAAATCAGACCCTTTCCCTTCAACAGAATTTACAAAAATCCTGCCACCGCTTCGTTTTATGATTTCGGATGAGATATAAAGTCCCAATCCAAGTCCCGGAAACGTATGTTCTTTGCTTCCGCTGACTCTGTAATATTGTTCGAAAACCTTGTCTTGTTTATCTTCCGGAATGCCGATTCCGAAGTCTCTTACGGAGAAATGGACGAAGTCCTGTTCCGTTAGTTTTGTTGTGATTTGTATCTTGTCCGAGTCAGGGGAATATTTGATGGCATTGCTTATGAGATTGGTCATTACTTGTGAAATTCTGTTCTTATCTCCGGTAATTGTTCCGATGGAGTCGGCTTCGACATATATTCTGTGCCGTGTGCTCATCTGTTGTTCTTCAACAACTTCATTCACAAGTTCATCAAAATCGAATTCGCTTCTGTTGAGAAGAATTTTTCCATTCTGTATTTTTGTGACATCCAGCAGATCATTGACAAGACTTGTGAGCTTGTTGATCTGTTCATCCATTTTCATCGCGACGTCTGCATTTTTGTTGTCGTCTTGTCTTCGGAGATTTTTTTCCAGAAACTGAGAATAGAGCTTTAGACTCGTCAATGGTGTTTTCAATTCGTGACTTGCAATGCCAAGGAAGTTGTCTTTCTGTTGCTGAAATTGTTTGAATTCGTTGATTTCTGTGCATGTTCCGATCCATTGTATTACTTCTCCATTTTCATCTTTTATAGGAACTGCTCTTCCTAAAAACCATTCATAGGAATTTTCCTTTGTTCTGTCCCGGAACTGATATTCAATTTCGTAGCCTTGCTTGTTTTTCTGGCTGGTTTTCCAAAGGCTTATCGCTCTTTTATAATCATCGGGATGAAGGAGCTTGCTCGCCGCATTTTCTCTGGAATCTATACCCTCAAATCCGGTATAATCGTACCATTTCTTATTATAATAATCTATGTTTCCGTTTTTGTCAGCGGTCCAGATAATGATTGGCAAACTATCTGCAAGGTTCTTATACTTTCCTTCGTTTTCCTCAATTTTCTTTTTCGCAATTACAAGGTCGGTAATGTTGGTTGCAAAATTCAATATTGCATAGACTTTCCCATTTTCATTGATGAGGGGTTTGTAAGAGAAATTATAATAGAAGGTTTCGAGCTTACCGTCTTTTTCCAGTAAAACTTTGTCTTCTGTGGCAGAATAAGTTTTACCGGTTCTGAAAACATCTTTTAAAATGTCCAAAAATGGTTGACCTTCCAGCTCTGGGATTCCTTCATGTATTTTTTGTCCAATGACAGATCTTGTCTTTCCCCAAGCATCCAGCATTTTATCATTCGCAATTTCGATGACCAGATCTTCGCCTTTATAGAGAGCTATCGCATAATCGGACTCTTTAATCAGATTTTCGAATTTATATTCAGTTTCTGCGAGCTTGGTTTCTACTAAAACCTGATCTGTAAGTTCTGTGGCAACCACACTGATTCCAATGACCTCTGTTTCATCATCATTGTAGATGGGTGCATAAATGAAATCAAAGTAACATTCTTCAGTTTTTCCGTTTCTAACCAGATATGCAAGTTGTTTATAACCTTTATATGGTTTCCCTGTTTTCTTAACATTTGAAAGAATCTCCATAAATGGCTGTCCCTCGAGTTCTGGCAAAGCATCTATTAATTTTGAACCGATGATCTCTGCAGGTTTTCCCCATAATTGAAGCATTTGAGGATTGGCAACCTTAATGATAAAATCATTACCCATCAACATTGATAGAGCTACGGGAGCCTGTATAAGCAGTAACGCTAAAGAATCTTGCGAAATATTAGTTTTGATGAAATTTTTCATTGTGAAATAGACAATAAATTACTGCGATAATACTTATTTTGAAAATTTTTGTTTTCCTATTAATAATTCAAAAAATAATCTGAAATCTGATGCCAATGACCAGATCGGATATTTGAATGTAGCTGGTGTATTCCTTTCAAATACAGCATGGCTAAACCAAGCAAATCCATATCCGAAAATAGGGCAATACCAAAGAAATCGTTCTTTCCCAGATTTTATGACATAAAAAATAACTACAAAAACTAACAGGATCCCAAGAAAATGAAATGCTCTGGTTAGCGGTTTACTGTGTTCTGTAAGATAAAACTGATAAAATTCCTTATAGGTTTTGATTTTATTAGGAGATTCCATTTTTGGTTTGATTTAGTTTGCTGTTTTTATATCCATAAAGGAAATAAATTATCAAACCTATAGCAAACCATAGTCCAAACCAGAACCAATTATCGTGGCTCATTCCTGTTAATAGATATAGACAAGAACTTAGACCAATTAATGGTATTAATGAAAGATTTTTAACAATTGTGAGACCGCACAGAATAAAATTTGCAATCAAATAAACAATAATTGCCAACCTGAATTCGCCTTCTTTTGGGTCGCTGATATTGCTTAAATCGTGGAAGAATTCTGGCTGGTAGAAATAGAAAAATACCAGTCCGCCGATAAAAATTGCTGGAAAAATAATCTTTCCGTTAATATAAGGTAAATGGAATCTTCCTTTGATTTTTTCCTTTGGTGGAAGCATCAAAACGCCACCACAAACCAACACGAATGCGAAGATAGTTCCAATACTTGTGAAATCCAGAATGAAAGTTTTATCCGTAAACAGGATAGGGATTCCAACTACAATTCCTGTAACGATGGTTGCAAAAGAAGGCACTTTATTCTTGCTGTGAACTTCTTGGAATTTCTTTGGTAAAAGTCCGTCTCTGGACATTGCCATCCAAATTCTAGGTTGTCCCATTTGAAACACCAAAAGAACGGTTGTAATCGCAACAATGGCAATGAGAGCAACTACAAATTCCATCCAGGGAAGATTAAGATTGCTTTTGTCAAAAACAAAAGAAAGAGGGTCTCCAATTCCATCGAATCTTTTATAATCGACTAATCCTGTTAAAACTAAAGTCAGAATAATATAAATAACAGTACAAAGTCCAAGAGAAATCAACATTCCTTTCGGAAGGTCTTTCTGAGGATTTTTGGTTTCTTCTGATAAAACAGAAATGGCGTCAAATCCAATGTATGCAAAGAAAACACCCGAAACTGCAGACATTACTCCTGCGAATCCATTTGGCATAAAAGAACCTGACGTTGGAGTGTCATTGGTTGGAAACCAGTTTCCTGTATTGACGTAACCTACACCCACTGCGATTACCAATAGAATCACGAACAATTTCAGAATTACAAAAAAGTTATTGAAGTTCTTACTTTCCTTGATGCCCTGATAACAAAGCCAAGTGATTAATCCATTGATGACCAAAGCAGGTATATCAACGATGATTTTCAATCCTCCGATAATAGGTGCGGATTTCCAAGCGTTGATGAGTTCCACGTTTGTTGAATTATTGAAGAACGCTTTTTTAGCTTCGGTATAACTACAGGTAAAATAATCCGGAATATGAACCCCGATTCTTTCCATAAAACTAGTGAAATAATCTGACCAAGAGAATGCTACATAGATATTTCCGAAAGAATATTCCATAATCAGCGCCCAGCCGATAACCCAGGCAATCAATTCACCAAAACTGGCGTAAGCATAGGTGTAAGCACTTCCTGCAGTGGGAATTCTGCTCGCAAATTCGGCGTAGCAAAGTGCGGTAAAAGCGCAGGCAAAGCCACAAATCAGATATAAAACAATAACGCCGGGTCCTCCACGGAAAATAGCTTCTCCCAAACTGCTGAAACTTCCTGCTCCGATAATGGCGGCAATCCCAAAAAATACAATGTCCCAAGTTCCAAGAACTCTATTTAGTTGCCCCGCATCTGTATTCTCTGTGTAGTGTTTTCTTCTGAAAAGTGAACTCATCTAAGTTGTTAATTTTTGTGAAAGAAACAAATGTAATAAAATTTTGAGGTTTTTAACATTTTCCTTTAAAAATAAAACACTTTATAACTAAAAGAATAATACTTTTCATGAGAAATTTTATAATATCAGTTTTAGAAAGACCATTTGGTTTTATGATTTTGTATTGATTCCAATTTTCTTCGAGAGTTCTTCGGAAAAAACTTCTTTTTTTCGAAGAACTCTCGAAGAAAACTGGTGTGATTTCCGAAGAAATTCGGAATTATAATGTCATATACAATCATTGTTTGTCAAATACTGTCATCTCTTTTCAGTGGGATCTATTGTAGTCAGATCTGTACTAACTTCGCCATATTAAAACCACAAAAATTAGTTATTTATGGCAACAATCAGTAAAGGGATCCTGGGAGGATTCTCAGGAAAAGTAGGAACAGTAGTCGGTGCAAACTGGCGTGGCAAGGATATCATCCGCAGCCGCCCTAAGACATCCCGGAGGGAACCGAGTCAAAATCAGATTTTGCAACAGATGAAGTTTAGTTTGGCAATCAGTTTTTTACAACCGCTTAAGGGGATTCAGTCTCGTTTTTTCGGAACCAGAAGCGGTGTACGCTCATGTGTGAATCTGGCTGTTTCATATACCATTCGGGAAGCAATACAAGTTGTGAATGATATTCCCGAATTGATATATAATAAGATTCTCGTTACCAAAGGGGATCTGGTAGGTTTTCAAAATGTGAACCTTACACTTCAGGCAGGCGGTATTCTGCATTTGGAATGGGAAGATAACAGTTCTCAGGGGAATGCTTCAGCAAGTGACAGGGTAAGTCTTGTCTGCTATTCCCGGAACCTGAAAATATTCAAGATCTATGAAGATATGGTAATGCGTTCTGATCTGATGTCGGATGTTACATTACCAAGCTATTGGATTGGAGAAACAATAGAGGCCTGGGCCTATCTCCACAACGGGAAGGAGACGATGGCAAGCAGTAGTTTCTACCTTGGAAGTTTAACTGTAATTTAAAAGAACCTCCACTTATTAATGAGTGGAGGTTTTATTTTGAAAGCTTAGATCATGTTGTTTTTTTGTTGCATGGCATTTATAAAAAAAGATTTGGGGTAGAAGATTTTATACCCAAATCTTATAAAAGGAATTTTTTTCTGTTTTCTCATACGGTTAAGCGTACTGTCGCTGATGTTAAGTAAGCGTTTAACATCCGAACTGTCCAGGTATTCTGTTTCCGAAGTGTTGGGACGTTTGAGAGATCTGAGGATTTCAAGAAGTTCAGTTAATACATGTAGCATCAGGAGATCGATATCCTGATTTTCTGAGATATTATTGTTTTTCATAAAAGGTGTTTTTTTTTATTTAACAGAAATATTTTATAAATTATTGTATAGACACCCGATTTTAAATTTCATTTAACATAATAAAAAACATAATAAAATATTTTAAAAGTAGTTAAAATGTTATTATTTTCGCATGAAAATGAATAATACGACAGGATTGTCGTATTTCAGTGCTATCCTTGCATTGTGAATAATAACTAATAGGAAACTCAAATCATGAAAAAGATTACTACC
>QFQW01000139.1 GCA_003248755.1 Chryseobacterium sp.
TACCTGTGAAGAAGCTGTTTTCTTTGAGTATCTCATTGTAAAAGGGCAATCATTCAAATTCAAACAATTTTTTCACAGTACAGAAACTATTTCTTCTGAAACTGGTATTAAGAAACATTCTTTAAATTCTATTATTAAGAAATTTATTGATAAAAAATATATTTCTATAGAGGTAAAAGGGATGCCAAGAGTAAAGTATTTCACTGTGCATTATCCTGATATTATAAATGATTTAGAAAATATATACAGATTAGAAGAAAACGGTAAACCATTGTATGATTTCAGGAAACTATTGTATGATTACTTTCAACCATTAGCTGAAAAATATAAAGAAAAGAATATTAATAAGAATTATAATATAAATAATAAAGAGAATAGTAAGCATAGTTCAGACGAGAGTGAAGAAGTTTTACTTCTTCCATCTTTCAATAATTTTTTATTTGAACTAAAAAACAGATATAATCTAATACCGTCTCAATTAAAATTTGCTGACTTTGATTTTTTTAGTCTTTGCAAAAACTATGATTTTGAAATTGTAAAAAAATATTTGGAAAAATATTTTGAAGATAATCGTCTGGCAAAGCTCCAAAATTTCTTTAAAAGTGATAAATTAGCAACTGATAAAAATACTTTTATTTGTAAATCGTCAGCAAAAAGTGGACATTAGATATTAAAAAGTTAAGGAGTGTTTTCAAAAAAAAGAATTACATTTAATTATGGAAACACCTAAGAAAAAAAGTACTGAAAAATTCGTAAAAGACATTCGTAAAAATACACGAAGGATTTTTACAGCCGAGCAAAAAATTCTCATTGTAATGGAAGGACTTCGTGCAGAGACCTCTGTTGTAGAATTATGTAGAAAACACAACATTGCTCAATCGCAATTCTACGCATGGAACAAAGAGTTTATGGAAGCTGGAAAGAAACGTCTCAACGGAGATGTTGTCCGTGAAGCCACCAGTGATGAAGTTTCTAACTTGAGGAAAGAGAATACCCGATTGAAGGAGATGGTAGCAGATTTGGTTCTACGCTATGACATCGTAAAAAAAAGCTTAGACATGCTGGATTAACTCATCAATATCGAAAATATATGAGATTATCAGCAGGTGAAAAGTACGAAATTATTCAAGCGGTCACCACAAGTGAGATTGGAGTAAAACGGACCTTAGAAAGCTTTGGGATTGCGAGAAGTACGTTTTATAAATGGTATCAAAAGTATTTAGAAAACGGCTACGAAGGCTTAGAAACGAACGAAAGAACCTCCAAAAGACAATGGAACAGCATACCTGAAGAACAAAAAGATTTGGTAGTAGAAATAGCATTGGAACATACTGAACTTTCCTCAAGAGAACTGGCACACAAAATTACCGATGAGCAAGGTGTTTTCATCTCAGAATCCAGTGTTTACAGGATTTTAAAGCAACGGGATTTAATCCCGGCTCCAAATCATTTTTTACTTTCAGCAGCAAATGAATTTAAAGACAAGACCGAATTCGTGCATCAAATGTGGCAAACTGATTTTACTTATTTCAAAGTTATCGGTTGGGGCTGGTACTATCTGAGCACCATTTTGGATGATTATAGTCGCTATATTATCCACTGGGAAATCTGCGATTCGATGAAAGCAGAAGACGTGAAAAGAACTGTGAATACGGCAATTGAAAAAGCAAAATTGAAGTCTAAAGCCAAACCAAAATTACTTTCAGACAATGGTTCTTGCTATGTGTCAAACGAACTCAAAGCCTATCTGAAAGATGATTTGAAGATGAAACAGGTACATGGGAAGCCTATGCACCCACAAACCCAAGGGAAAATTGAAAGATACCATAGAACGATGAAAAATGTGGTAAAACTGAATCATTTTTACCATCCTGAAGAACTTATCGAAGCTTTAAAGAAATTCGTGGAAAACTACAATAATAAACGATATCACGAATCTTTGGAAAACCTTACGCCAGCTGATGTGTACTTCGGAAGATCTGAACAGATTTTGGAAAAAAGAAGACAAATAAAATCGGATTCTATCCGTAAAAGAAGACAATTGTATTTTCAACAAAAATTAATAAATTTATAACCTAAAATACTCCTTAAGGATTTATTCCAAAATGTCTAAGTTAGTTTGAAGACATACATTTCATGTCTTTTGAACTATTTGAAATCGAATGAGGTAATTTCAAATAGAAAAAACCTGTTGTGCATTTAGCACAAATTAATTTTTAACTTATTCAAACTTCTCTTGAAGACGAAAAAATTTAGATATTGAATCATGGTAAAAGAAGTTATTTTTGATAGTATTCTTGTTGCCAAACCTTGAAAGGTTTTTGCGAGGTTAATATTTATTAAGAACTGTCCGCACAGTTGCGAAATATTGGTTTCAATCCTCTTTCTGATTTTTGATTTTGTCTTGGAAAATTCCACAAAATTATGCTGGTTTTTACGCATTGGAACCGAAAGATTTATCTTGGAATAGTTGAATAAATCCAGTTGGAGTTCTTTGCTGATGTACCCTCTGTCGCCGATTAATAAGCAATTTTCAAAATTCTCCTTAATGTCGTGCAGATAGTTCACGTCGTGAACGTTTGCAGGGGAAAAATCAAACGAGTGGAAGATTCCATTTTTGTCACAAACCACATGAAGTTTATAGCCAAAATACCTAGATTTTTGTGCGGCACAATAGCCATATGCGGGTTTGATCTCATCCGTGGAACAGATTGCAGAACGATTTGCCCGACTTATTTTACAGATTTCAATTGGCGTGGAATCCACAATAAAGACATCGGTGAAATCCGAAAACTTGCTGCTCAAGGTTTCTCTGATTTTTTCAATGTAGGGAAAAAGTTTTCTTTTCCTTTTATTGTAGACACTCCTTTCAATTCTTCCCTCCAAATCAGTCCCTGAAATGCATCTAAATAACTGTAGTTCAGAGTTAATAGACATATATTCTGCAGTGAGGTTGAGTGCCACAAGTTCCAAATCAGACATTTTTGGAAGCCTAATTTGCTTACTTGTAGTAATATATTTACAGGTGTTTGTCAATTCTTTTAAAATAATTTCCCAAAGTTTTTTATTATAACTTCTAAAAAAATTAACGTGCCCTATTTCTCCTTTTTCCGATTCAGAGGTTTTTACAATTCTATACGTTGGCTTAAGATTCGGATAAGTGTCTTCCAATAAACTTTTTACGCCTTTTTCGGTAAGCCATACATCGTCTTCTGCACGGATCACAAATACTTTTTGAGTTAACCTTTTAGAATAGTCCTCTATTTGATCCAACAATCGGTTGGTAGATTTCCTGTTCAAAATTAAGGTTCTCCAGTCATAAGCGCAATTTTTTGGAAGACTTTCTCCCAAGCCAAACCAATTTGCAGGAAAATAGCCAAAAATCTCCGTAAATAGTGGTTGTGCCACACCAAATCCAAAAAATGCCTCTACCTTCGTCCGCCACCTTAGATTCCCTACAAAAGCATTCTGTGTACCCACAAAGACAAATTCATCAAATATCTCAGCATCCCGGTTCATTCCTAAAATCAATGCGCCAACAGAATGTCCTAAACAATATTTTTTATAGGTCGGGAAATTCTCCTGTATATAATGCGTAAGTGTTTTAAAATCCTTTGTTCCCCAAGTTCTCATGGAAGCTTTAAAATTCTTCATCTTTAAAGGTTTTGAGAGACCAATTCCTGCATAATCATAGGTAATGACCGTAAACCCATGTTCTGCGAAAAAGTGAGCAAATGAAAAATAGATCTGCTGTTTTACTCCTGTTGCAGAATTAATCAGCAAAATTCGATGATTACTTCTTTGGGGAATAAAAACATGAACTGCCATATCTACATTATCTTCAGTTTTAAGAATAATTTTTTCCATAAAACAATAAAAAGTCCACTTCAAAAATGGACTTTTTATTTTAAAATATTTTATCTGAAAACTTTATTTCAGTATGCGGTAAATAGTTATTTAAATTGATTAACTCACAAGTACTTCTATAAACTCGGTTACAATTTTCACCGGTTCACCATTTTTGTTGTAAGCTATGTAGCTCGCATAAAATCCTTCTCCAT
>QFQW01000038.1 GCA_003248755.1 Chryseobacterium sp.
ATGGTGTTCCGATGTCGGTTTTTGATGGCATCAGGGAGCAAACACTGAATAATAGACAGCAATTTTATATTGATTTGACGATTCCTTTTTACGGATATAACAGAGAAGGTGCTGAAGTGAAAGAGGGTATCCAAAGAAACTGGTGGAGACAAGGCATGATGGGTGGCATTGTTGCTCATTATGACGGTGTTAAAGCATTTTCAGAAACTGATTTTACTGAAGATCTGAAAGCGGTGGATATTCCGGTTTTATTACTTCATGGTGAAGATGACCAGATTGTACCTATTGAAAATTCTGCGATAAAATCTGCAAAGCTTCTGAAAAATGGAAAATTAATTACCTATCCGGGTTTCCCTCACGGAATGCCAACTACAGAGCACGAAACAATCAATAAGGATTTGTTGGAGTTTATCCTGTCTTGATTGACGATTGTATAAATAAGAAAAGGTGAATCAAATGATTCACCTTTTCTTATAAAAGATAATAAATGGGAAAGTTTTTGTAAATCGTTATAGATCTTTAGGAGTAAAATCAGATTAACCATATAAGTTTGCACTGATATGCTCATTTATATTAAATCAAGGTAAAAATTAAGAATCTTTCATTTGCTCTACCAACTGAGCTACTTTTTCTAAAGAAAAGGCAGGAATCGAACCTGCGACACAATCTCGAAGTATGATTCTAAGACGACACTTGATTATTTTGAGTTTTTAAAAATCGAGCAACAAATTTGAAAGAGGCTTAACAATTTGGATTCGAAGTAACTCTTTCTTACGACATCGATTATAGTAAGGTAAAAAAACAAACAGACACTTACTTACAGAGCGTTACCAATTACGCTATCCCGAATTATCGGAAACAGGACTCGAACCTATATTGCTGTACCCAAACGAAGAAATTCTGTTTTACGACACTTACTTTTTTTAAGTTTTATGGCTATTGTTTTTATTATATAAAACCAAGTAATAAGCTGTAAGAGTTTTTTGGTTTTCAAATTTTGAGCTTGACGATGGAACTCTTACATACGACATTGGTAAAAACCGAGCAATTTGCGAAAAGACTCATTTTTCAATTGGAAGTCGAAGGATTTCTTTTCTTACGGCATCGGTTTGTTTTTAAAGTTTTTTTTATAATCTTAAACAGAGAATTGCTCAATAGCCCCGATTGCAACGGCATCCTTTTTCTTTTTTCTCAAAAAAGAAAAAGATATAGTGGAAAGCGGGATTAAGCTCCTAAAAAAATTGGTTATTAGTTTTTATTTTTAAAGCAGTGCTTTTTACAGCACTATTTTTTTAATCATTTCTACTGCAGATTTTCGGTCTTCCAAAGCATTCAGTACATCAAAGATTTTGTCGGACCAGCCTGCGATAAGATAGACATCATTTTTTTTGATATCCAACGGTTGTTTTCCGTAACCAGCCAAATCAAAAATATACAATTTCGCATTTGGATTGATTTTTTTATATCGATTCCAAGAATATTCAAAAGAATCATTGGTTAAGTTACTGTTCCACAATTGAGTATCGGTAAATAACATTACTTTGTCCACTTTTTCATTTCTTCTGATCAAATCCTCAATCACAAGATAACCGTTTGTAGAATAACCAACTTCACCTTCCCTTTTGTAGAACGCATCCACGTTTCTCAGGATACCATTTTTCGGCATCGGAACTCTTTTCCAAATGTTACCAAACATACCAGTAATCACATTTTTGCACTGCGATTGCAACATCATCGCCATCAATAGACCCAATGTAAATCTATGCGAAAGCCTATCAATAGATGGACTATTCGGATATGAATGGATGATATGGAATTAGGCGAAATGTGCTTGCTTTGAAAATTATTTACTGTAAACTCGTAAAAATTGAATCAAAATACTACAGAAACGCCTTGATAATCGGGGCGTTTTTTGCGTTTTTAAGGTCAAAATTATTTAGAATGAAAAAAAATAATTATAAAAGTGAAAATAATTTAATTAAAGATGAACAATTAATTAGAAAATAAGACGTGATAGGAAAACCAATGAGAGACAGTCATTTAGGTAAAATCGATATCTGTAAAATATTACGGACAGGATTTTCTTGTTTTCAATTTGAAATATAATTAATTGATAATCAATAATTTAATTCGAAAATAAATTTGCGTATTCAAAAAAATCATATTTACTTTGCGACCGAAAATTGAAAGCAATAAGTTTTCAATCTTTCAAAAAAGACATTTTTAAAATAACAAGAATATAATGAAACAATTACATCACATAGCTAATCAATATTCAAGACTACACGAACAAGAGCCGAAAGGATTGGTATGTATTCTTGGAAGTGAATTTGTGGAAAAAAGGTGCTTATATAAATGGGTCAGCTAATAAACTGACACGTCAAAATATAGAGCGCCTCCCAAAAAGAGGCGCTTTTTTTATGGTTTCTTTAGCTTATTTGGTAAAGCGCCGGTTTGTGGTACCGGAGAACAGGGTTCGATTCCCGGAGATACCCAAAGTTAATTTCATAGCTCAAGAGGTTAGAGTATCGACCTGATACGTCGAAGGTTGAAAGTTCGATTCTTTCTGAGATTACAAAAGATTCACGGAAAAAATTTGGCTTCGACTGTCTCTCGGAAAAGATTTTTGAAGTGAATCTGAAAACTGGAAAGATAACGGTGGTTGTTTACCAGCCTTGGACGCGGGAGGTCGCAAGTTCGAATCTTGCTTTCCAGACAATTTGCTCCATTAGCATAGAGGTTAGTGCATTCGGCTTTCTACCGAACGACAAGGGTTCGATTCCCTTATGGAGTACAATAGATTTCGTAACTCAACGGATAGAGTATAGGTTTTCTAAACCTAAAGTTACAGGTTCGAATCCTGTCGGAATCACAATTAATTAATGTTAATTGTTTCAAAGAGAGAAAGAAAAAGTTTGTCAAGAGCAGGAGTTCTTTAAACAAAACACAAATTACAATAGACAGACTTTTTCTTAACTCGAAATTAAAGTGTAATTGAGAAATCTATTATCTTTCATCGATTATCATTTATAAAACTGATGGTTCGCCGAAGTGGGAGAGTCGGGGCGGTCTGCACACCGTTGTGAAAACTGAGTGGGTTCGAATCCCATCGCCATCTCAAATAACTAAAATGAGATTAGTTCCGAAGAAAAAGTGAAGTTTGTCGAGCGCAGAAGTTCTTACATCAAACCAAAAATTAATGACAGGCTTTGTTTTTCTTCACATTGATTCATAGTGTAATTGGTCAGCACACAAGACTTTGACTCTTGTTGTTCAGGTTCGAGTTCTGATGAATCAACAAACAAATATTTAACTAAAACAAACTCAAAAAATGTAGAAAAAATGGAAACGCAACAACAACTATGGCAGAATATGACAGGAAAGATTTTCCGAAACTCTATCACAAAATTGGTAGAAGAAGCCATCATCCACGAATTAGCCAACGGACACCGACTGAAAGTTTGTGTGGGTTCAGATTCCCACGTTTACGGCAATACAATCAGTTATGCAACGGCAGTCGTTGTTATTCGTGAGGGAAAAGGAGCGTTTACATTTATCAGAAAACAAAGAGAATTTCAAACAATCAGTATCAAAGAACGAATGCTGAACGAGGTTAACAAATCTGTAGAAATCGCTTACTCAATCTGTTCTATTTTGGAAACTTATAATGTGGAAATGGAAGTTCACGCCGATATCAATACCGACCCAGACTTCAAATCCAATGTCGCTTTGAAAGATGCAATGGGCTACATTTTGGGAATGGGATACACTTTTAAGGCAAAACCTTTTGCATTCGCAAGTTCCAATTGCGCTGATATGATGGTATAACAATAAAATTTAATAACTATGAAAACAACAGATAAAATATTAATTATAGACCTCGAAGCCACGTGTTGGAATGACCGACCGCCGAGAGGACAGGAAAGTGAAATCATAGAAATCGGAGTTTGTATTATGGATACAAAAACTGGTAAGATTTCGCAAAACGAGGGAATTTTAGTAAAACCTCAATACTCAAAAGTGAGTCCGTTTTGTACGGAACTGACTTCCATTACACAAGAAATGCTTGATGAAGAAGGTGTTTTGCTGGAAGATGCTCTGGATATTCTGAGGGAAAATTATGATTCCGAAGATTTAACTTGGGCAAGTTACGGAAACTACGATTTGAATATGCTTCAAAATCAGGCAAGAAAATTCAAGGTTGATTATGCTTTAAGTGATGACCATATTAATGTGAAAACATTATTTGCTGAACTGCATCCAATCAGAAAAAGTGTAGGAATGGACAGAGCTTTGAAAGAACTGAAATTCCCTTTGGAAGGAACTCATCACAGAGGAGTTGACGATGTGAAAAACATTGCCAAGATTCTATTTTGGTGTCTGCAGAGAACTTAATTGTAAAAATATAAGAATTTTTAGTAATTAATTTTACTACGCAAAAAGATTGCGCAATTAGGTTTTTACTTTGCATCAGAAATCAGAAAGGAAGTGATAATCCTCCAAAATATTTAACTATAAAAACAGTAATTATGAAATTTAATTTTTTAAGAAAATCAAATAGAGTAGTAACCAACTACGAAGGTGAAAAGGCTTATACAATGACGCCTGCCGAAGAACTATACAGTGCTGTTGTTACAACAGGATTATCAAACGCAACCTATGAAAAAGGAAATGACAGATTGGCGAGAATCCAATCTCTGATTCAGAAAAACAACCCGGATTTCGTTGCGAAATTGGCAGTTTATGCAAGAAAAGATATGTATTTGCGTTCGATTCCGCTGGTTTTGACAACCGAATTGGCGAAGCAGACTTCAGGTACAGACTTGGTCAGCAGAACAGTTAACGGCGTTATCCAAAGAGCGGATGAAATCACAGAATTGTTGGCATATTACCAATTGGCAAACGAAAGAACAGATGCTAAAAAGTTGAACAGGCTTTCAAAACAAATCCAGAAAGGTTTGGTGAAATCTTTCAACAAATTTGATGAATACCAGTTCGCAAAATACAACAGAAAAGCGGAAGTCACTTTGAAAGATGCTTTGTTCCTGGTTCACCCAAAAGCAAAAGATGAAAATCAACAAGCAATTTTCAACAAAATCGTAAACGACTCGTTGGAAACACCTTACACCTGGGAAGTTGAACTTTCGGTTTTGGGTCAGACTAAATTTGCTGATGATGCTGAAAGAAAATCAGCTTTCAAAAACAAATGGGAAGAACTGATTTTCAGCAACAAATTGGGTTATATGGCAACATTGAGAAACCTTAGAAATATCTTGGAAGCCAACGTTTCTTCCGATGCGATTTATAAAGTTTGCAATTATTTATCGGATGAAAAAGCGGTTAGAAACTCAAAACAATTGCCATTCAGATTTTTGTCAGCGTACAGAGAATTGAAAAACATTGATTCAAAGTACATCTCATCAATCTTGGAAGCATTGGAAGATGCGGTGATGGTGAGTGCAATAAACATCAAAGGTTTCGGTTTCGATACTTCGGTTGTGATTGCGACAGACGTTTCTGGTTCGATGCAGAAAGCAATTTCTCCAAAATCTAAAGTGTTGTTGTACGATATTATATGTGCTCTTTGTTTTGTCATAATTTTCTGGGACAAAGATAAAAAATCGATGAAAACCTTGCAATACATTTATATTCAGGCAAAAGTTGTTTGGCTTGTTATATAAATATTATGAGCTGGTGATGTGAGCAAACGGGTGATATCAATACTTTTTTAATTTTTGAATAACAAGTTCAGAAGTAAGAATCAGTAAGATTTTGAAATATTCCAAAAAAACATTCAACGACTCATTTTGCCCATTCAACGAAAAAAACATCAACTCAACACCTTTCCGACCGAACTTTACATCATCAAAAAAGAACAACTTAAAATCTTATTATTATGAAAACAAAAATCGGAATTACAGAAAAAAACACAGAAGCAGTTGCAGAACAATTGGCAAAACTTTTAGCTGATGAAACGCTTCTTTACATCAAAACAAGAAACGCCCACTGGAATGTAACGGGAGATAATTTCCATGCCAACCACATCTTTTTCGAAGAGCAGTACAAACAATTGGATGAACTGATTGACAGCGTTGCAGAGCGTATGCGAAAAATTGGACATTATGCACCGGCAACGATGAAAGCTTACTTGGAATTGACTCATCTTACAGAATACAGCGACAGAACCAACGACGGTTTAGGCTATATGAAAGACCTGTTAAGTGACCATGAAAGCATTATTGAATTTCTAAGAGGAAATATCACCCCTTTTGCAGAAGAATACAAAGATTACGGAACCAGCGATTTCATTACAGGATTGATGGAAACCCACGAAGAGATGGCTTGGATGATACGTTCTTATTTCAGATAAAAATTCATCATTTAAAAAGAAAAAATATGAAAACTATATCCAAACAGATTTTAGTCATATTCTTTATTGTCGGAGCTTTCGGAAGTTTTGTGTTTGGACAGAAAGCACCAGTAAAAAATATCGTTCTGGTACACGGAGCTTTTGTAGACGGTTCCGGATGGGAAGGCGTTTACAAAGAACTTACCAAACAAGGATATCATGTTTCCGTGACTCAGCAGACCTTATTATCGTATGAAGATGACGTACAGCAGGTGAACAGAATTATCGACCAGCAGGACGGACCTTGCATTTTGGTAGGCCACAGTTATGGAGGAGCAATTATTACGACCGCCGGTAACAATCCGAAAGTTGCAGGACTGGTTTATCTCGCGGCTCATGCTCCGGATGAAAGAGAATCTGAGGCAGACAACGGAAAAAAATATCCATCAGCATATAAATCTTTAATCAAAGGAAGCGATGGGTTCGATTATATCAATCCAGTCAACTTTCCGGCAGATTTTGCAGGTGGTGTAGCAAAAGAGAAGGCCGATTTTATGGCTGTATCCCAAACACCGACAAAAGATTTGGTCTTTCACGCCATTATTCACAATCCTGCCTGGAAATTAAAACCGGTCTGGTATATGGTTGCTAAAGCAGATAAAATTATAAATCCGGATTTGGAACGTCTTTATGCAAAAAGAGCAAACAGTAGAAAAACAGTAGAAATCGAAGGAGCAAGCCACTGTGTTTTCATGACCCATCCGAAAGAAGCGGCTGAACTGATTATCGAAGCCAGCAAAGGAAGTCAGTAAAATTAATTCGTTTTCTGTAGACAAATATTCGAAAATAATTATGTAGTATATTTGTGTAAATCATAAATAACTATCCCTATGAAAGCTCTCATCGTCGATGACAACGACATTGCAAGAACAACATTATCTCATTTGGCAAAACAGGTTCCGAATCTCACGATTGCCAGCGAATTTTCCAATGCCATTGAGGCTTACAACCACTTGCAGTCCAATCACGTCGATTTGATTTTTCTCGATATAGAAATGCCGGAAATGACTGGTATCGAACTTACTAAAAATCTTTCCGGAAAAGAAGTAATCATAATTTTTACAACTTCTAATAAAGAATATGCCCTGGAAGCTTTCGAGCTCAACATCGCAGATTATCTTCTGAAACCTGTGATGCCCGCAAGGTTTTTACAGGCGGTAAGCAAAGCGCAGGCGATTCTGGAAAGCCGGAAAGAGAATGTTGAAGTTACCAAAGACGAGTTCCTTTTCGTGCGAGATTCCAATATTACAAGGCGATTGAAGCTGGATGATATTTTGTATGCCGAAGCGATGGGCGATTATGTAAAATTCTACACCCGGGAAAAAATGTTTGCCATCCACGGAAAGATGAAAACGGCCGAAGAGCGTCTCCCAAAAGACCATTTCATACGGGTTCATCGGTCTTACATCGTATCTGTCGGTAAGATAGATACGCTTCAGGACGGTGGAATTATGATTAACGGAAAATTCATTCCCGTTGCAGATGCGTACAGAAAAGCGCTCAATACAAGAATGAATGTCTTTTAGAATTTTAATTTTTATTTGACTAAGTCGAACCACCTTGTTAGGTTTGGGCAGCTTAATCCGTCTGGAGTTTATCCTGAGCTTGTTGAAGGGCTCCCAATTGTCACTCTGAGGCTCTTGAAGAGTCCGCTCAAGCCGGGCTGCGACAATTCGCTGTTCCAATTGCAATTCAAGAATTCCCCTCCTTTGGAGGGGTGGCGAAAATTCAAAGAATTTTTGACGGGGTGGTCAACAACAATTTTAAAGTCAAACTTAATAGACTTATGAAAAAAATATCCTCGGTAATGGACAACAGGAGATTCAGTTATTTTATCATCCTCACATTTATTGCGGGTTCTCTCCTATTGATAGCGGTTCAAATCAATTCAGCTCAAAATACGAAGGAACTTATCCGAAATAATAATAAGCTTCTCAACGAATTACGTTCGAGCAATCATCTTCGTGAAATCGACCGTGATATTTTGGGCGTTGAAAGCCGAATCCGGGCTTCTATTGCAACCAATGACACGACTCATCTCGAAGGAATTGACCAAAAAATCAATCAGATAGAAAACTTTCTCGATTCATTATCAAAGGACAATGCAGATGATGTTGAGGAAAAATTAATTCACAGATTGAGCGTTCTTGCGATGGAAAAGAAAACAACCAAGGACAAATTGTTACTTCGTTATCACACCCTCGGAAATATGGATGACAATACTTCCATTGCCAATCCGAGAGCCAGAAATATATCCAATGAAATCACAACGATAACCGCAAAAATCTACGAAAGCCGCAAGCTTCATATGGTGGACCTCAGCAAAAAGACCGAAACCATGGGACAAAAAGCAAGGTTATATGATATTTCTTTATTGATTCTTTTGATTTTAAGCGGTTCGGTGGTTGGATATCATATTCTTCGCCAGTTCAGACGTCAGCAATTATTGATTCAGGAATTGGATGTAGCGGAAAAAAAGGCTTCGGTTGCAGCACAAACGAAAGAGAATTTCCTTGCCAATATGAGCCACGAAATCAGAACACCTCTGAGCGGAATTCTCGGCTTTACCAACCTTTTACAGAAAAGATCTCTGGACGAGACTTCGAAAGAGTTTGTATCATCCATTCAGCATTCCGGGGAAAATCTGATGGCGATTATCAATGATATTCTGGATTTATCAAAAATCGAAGCTGGAATGATGCGCATCACCAAAGGAATATTCAGCATCAATGGATTGGTGAATTCTGTCGAAACGTTTTTTGTGGAACGCGCCAAAGAAAAAGGATTGACGATTTCCAGCAAAATAGATTCGTCCATTCCTGATACTTTGAACGGTGATGCAACAAGATTAACTCAAATTTTAGTCAACCTCATCGGAAACGCCATCAAATTTACCCATCACGGAAATATCAGTATCGAAATTTACAATAAACAACAGACAGAAAATGAAGTCATTGTCGGTTTTAAAGTCTCAGATACAGGCATTGGAATTGATAAAGAAAAGCTCAGCGAGGTTTTTGAGAGATTCAACCAGGGAGAAGATTCGACGACGAGAAATTACGGCGGAACAGGACTTGGTTTATCTATTGTGAAAAGTTTAATTCAATTGCAAAACGGTGATATTGAAGTAATAAGCGAACAGGGAAAAGGCACGACTTTTCATTTTTTCATTCCTTATGCGATTGCAAAAGAACAGCTTAAAGTAGCGCCTGCCGTTGACATCAATTATTTCAAAGATAAATCGAACGCACCTCTGAAAGTTTTAATTGTAGATGATAACGCTATCAATCAAAGCCTGATGAAACATCTTCTGTCGCAATGGAACATTGATTATGACATCGCAAACAACGGTCTGGAAGCCGTGGAATTTCTAAGAAATAACGATTGTGATTTGGTTTTAATGGACATTCAGATGCCACAAATGGACGGTTATGCTGCAACACAAAAAATCCGTGAAGAACTAAAGCTTGATATTCCGATTATCGCAATGACAGCGCACGCTTTGGCTGGTGAACGGGAAAGATACATGAGCCGTGGCATGAATGAATATATTTCAAAACCCGTCAATGAAGATGAATTATTCAAGCTAATTTCAAATTTCGGATTAAAAGAAACCAAAAAAACCGAAACGAAAACGGAGAAAACCGTCTCTGAATATGAGTTCATCGACCTTACTTATATGAAATCCATTAGCAATGGAGATAAAGATTTTGAAAAGACAGTGACACAACAGTTTTTGGATAAAGTCCCGATTCATTTGCAGGAACTAAAAATAGCTTATGAAAACAAAGATTTTAAATTGCTGAAATTAAGAGCGCACGATTTGAAATCGAGTGTGGCAATCATAGGATTACTTCCTTTTCTGGAGGAAAAACTGAACATTTTGGAATTAACAAACGAAGAAAATCCAATATCAAAACAGACTTTGGAAGAAACAGAAAATATTTTGCTGAAATCTCTTTTTGAAAGCAAATTATTTCTGGAAT
Organism: Chryseobacterium sp.; assembly: GCA_003248755.1. Lineage (GTDB taxonomy): Bacteria > Bacteroidota > Bacteroidia > Flavobacteriales > Weeksellaceae > Epilithonimonas. Next base: position 10,396 of record QFQW01000038.1, read on the forward strand.
CTATCAATAACTGAATCTATTAAAAACCAAATTTATTATGGAAACTCAGGGTGCATCTGTTGTTATTACCCATCATATTCTCAAGGGAAAACAGCCGGAATATGAAAAATGGCTGGACGAAATCATGCCCATTGCCAAAAATGCAGAAGGTTTTATCGATTGGCAGGTGGTTCGCCCGATTCCGAATCTCACGTTTGTTTATACGGTTATTATCCGTTTTGATACCATCGAGCATCTCAGAAACTGGATGGAATCGGATGCCAGAAGACAATTGATTGAAAAAGCACATGCCTTATTTACAAAGAAAGACAATTACGAAATCAAATCCGGTCTGGATTTTCTTTTCTACGGCGAAAAAACAGATGTGAAAACGCCTGTTCGGTGGAAACAGTATCTGGCAACGTGGTCTGCCATCTTTCCTTTGTCACTTTTGATGCAATTGGTTTTGTTGCCATTTTTAAGGCAGCTTGGCATCCCTGCCAATCGCTATTCTGACACTTTAATAAGCACAGGCTGTCTGGTTTTTCTGGTCATTTTTGTAGTGATGCCGAATTATACGAAACTGATTAGGAAATGGCTTTTTAAATAATATAATTACCATCAATTTATAACTAAGAATCACTGTAAAAATGCAGTGATTTTTTATTTTACAGACAATTTCAGTTTACAAAATTTCATCATACTAATTTAACGATACTTTTCGCCTGTTCACCGAACTTCGGTAGATTTCCCAGTGAGTTGTCTGTAGCTTTACATCATTAAATTAATACAAACAATTAAACAAAAACATTATGGAAATTCTACAAACACCAGAAAATGCATTGTCTCACTCAAGTGTAACTGCAATCATTAACGCACCATTCGAAAAAGTTAACATCGCAGATTGGTTATTAAACTTACCAGATGCCGAATATCAAAGATGCTCAACCCAGCACATCGGAGCCGCTATTTCTACTACTTTTGATGGCGAACCGGTTTCGCTAAATGTTGAAACAATCGGAGACGCTTTGATGGTTCAGCATTATGTAGCGACCGTGTATCGTCCTGATTACTGCAGAATGTTATCAATTTCAGATTCAATTACCAAAAACGGAAGAACAAAAGTTCAGGTTTTATGGGAACTAAAAGCGACAAAAATTGATGATAATACGACCTTGTACACCAATGAAATCCACGCAACCGCAACTCCGGAAATGTTCGAATATTTGAAAGAGCACAATATTAATCTTGCAGATGCCGCAGCCTCAAGACAAGCCGCATCCGACGCCCACAACCACGAGGAAACGCCCAACTTTGCAAAAAGTATCGAAAATAAAGCTTTGACAGGCAAATACAATCAGCCTTTTTAAAATCAGCAATACATATATTTTATTAAAATCATTGGTTTGTCCAGTGATTTTTTTGGTTTAAAAACAACTGTGAATCAATAATTATCAGGGTTCCTACGGAACTCGCCACAATTATTTGTTATTCTATTAAAAGAATGCTCCTACGAAGCTGAAAAAATATCATCATCTTTTATATCATAAAACTCAACGATTCATTTTGCCCATTCACCGAATGAGGTCTCAAAAACCGCTGTTTCAGGACTAATTTTACAATAGAAATAAAGACAAAACCATATTAACAATCACTAAAAAATAATATTATGAAAACAGAATCTTTGAGTTTCAAATACGAATTAGAAAAACAAATACCCCGCACCAATGACGGTGGAACTACAAGAGGCGCTTCTGTAAAAGATTTCCCCGCTTCTATCGGTATTGCAGGAGTTTCTATGAGACTGCAACCCGGAAGTATGAGAGAATTGCACTGGCACGCCAACGCTGCGGAATGGGCCTATGTGATTTCGGGAACGGTTCGTACGACGATTATTCATCCTGACGGAAAAAGTTATACCGATAATTTCGAGCCGGGCGATGTCTGGTATTTCCCCAAAGGATACGGGCACTCGATTCAGGCGACAGGAACGGAAGAATGTCATTTTATTCTGATATTTGATAACGGTAATTTTTCCGAAGACCATACCTTCAGTGTTACAGATTTTGTATCAAGTGTACCACCGGAAATTGCAGCTCAAAACTTAGGATTAACGCTTGAAGAAGTGGCAGTGTTACCACAAAAAGAAGCGTATTTCGCCGCAGGAATTGTTCCGGATGAATTATCCTTCAATGCCACGGCAAGACCTGAAGAATCTGATATTGAATTAACTAATCTTCACCGTTATCCTTTGCATTCTCAACAGCCGAGAATCATTCCCGGAGGTGGTTTGCAGAGATTGGTGACGAGTAAAGAGTTTCCCATCAGCAAAACAATGGCTGGTTCTGTTCTGGAACTGCAACCCGGCGCTCTGAGAGAAATGCACTGGCATCCTAATGCTGATGAATGGCAGTATTTTATTTCGGGACAAGCGGAAATGTCGGTTTTCCTTGCAGAAGGTACGATTGTTACAGAGCAGTTTAATGCAGGTGACGTCGGTTATGTTCCGATGGGAGCCGGACATTACATCAAAAATACAGGCGACACGGTTTGTAAAGTATTAATTGGATTCAATAGTGGAACATATGAATCCATTGATTTAAGCGAATGGCTGGCCGGAAATCCTAAAGATGTTGTAGTAACCAATTTAGGTTTGAAGGAAGGTGAGATTGAGAAATTCCCTTCGAAAAAAGTATTCATTCAACCTGAAAAATAACGGTTTTGATAGCGGAAAAATCTCTTCTGTCTGCCGAAGCAATCAAAGTACAGGAGAAATTGGCCATCTTTTTAGCATTCGTTGCAGGCTATATCGACGCGACGGGATTGATTAAATGGAAAACCTACGTTTCCTTTATGAGTGGGAATACCACACAATTAGGGGCAGCTTTTTCCAATGAGAAATTTGGAATCATCATTACATCAGTCACAGTAATCGGAAGTTTTTTAATTGGAATTTATGCCGGAACCTGTTTATCATTATGGAAGAAATGCAGGATTAAGGTCATCGCTTTTTATATTGTTGCGGGAATTTTAATGTTTTATACTTTCATTAATTATTACTGTCAGGTTTCTGTGATTCCGTCCGTAGCCGTCATTGGTTTTGCAATGGGAATCATGAATACCATCGTAACTTCTGTTGGAAACCTGAAAGTAAACACGGATTTTGTAACAGGCACTTTAAACAGTCTTGCAAGAAATACCGCAATATTTACAATGAGCAATGATGAAAATGAGAAAAAAGAGTCTAAAGCCAATGCGATTCATCTTTTGCTGTTATGGGTAGGGTTTGTGTCGGGAGCTTTTACTTCTCCATTCTTAATCAATTTATTAGGAAAATGGACTTTGCTTATACCTGCAGTTTTATTGCTAACTTGTAGTAGATTAATATCCAATTCATTAACACCAAAAAAATAAACATTATGTTAGCAAAAGGCACTGTTGCTCCCGATTTCACATTGTTTGCAACTCCCGACCAGAAAATCACACTCTCCGAGTTTAAAGGAAAAAACGTCATCCTTGCCTTTTATCCAGCAGACTGGAGTCCCGTTTGCAGCGACCAAATGGCTTTGTACAATGAAACTTTAAAGTTCTTTCATAAATATGATGCCGAAATCTTCGGAATCTCTGTGGACAGCAAATGGTGTCATCTGGCATTTTCGCAATCAAGAAATTTACATTTTCCTTTGTTGGCAGATTTTGAAGCTAAGGGAGAAACTGCCAAAAAATATGGCGTTTATGACGATGAAGAAGGAGAATGCAAACGAGCATTATTTGTCATCGACAAAGATGGAATTATAGAATGGAGTTATCTGTCACCAACGGCCATCAATCCGGGTGCCGACGGAATATTAGAAGCTTTAGAAACACTTAACACAAAATAACTATGTCACTAAAACCAACAGTCAACAAAAATGACCACACACAGGGCAACGAAAATGCCGATTTGGTCATCGTAGAATACGGCGATTATCAATGTCCGTATTGCGGAGCAGCTTATCCTGTCCTGAAAGCATTGATGAAAGAATTTGGAGGTCAGGTAAAATTTGTTTTCAGAAATTTTCCTTTGTCGGAAATGCATCAATATGCAAGACCTGCCGCTATTGCAGCAGAAGCCGCCAATCTCCAGGGAAAATTCTGGGGAATGCACGATGCAATTTATGAAAATCAGGGAGCTCTGAATGAAAACTTTCTGATGAAACTGGCAGAAAAATTGAATTTGAATATTCCTCAGTTTGAGAAAGATTTGAGAAATCCGGGATTGGCTGAGAAAGTAGATTCAGATTTTGAAAGTGGTATTATAAGTGGTGTGAACGGAACGCCTTCATTCTTCGTAAATGATAAAAAATTCGATGGAAGTGCGATGGAATTGCTTCAGCTGATACGGGAGAATGCGGTTGAGTAAACCACAAATCGAAGATTCGACGAAGTCAAAAGGCACAAAAGTTTGGTGATTATATACTTAACTGTACCACTAGCATCTTTATCTAAATTATGAGTTTTATTATTAAATACAAAATAAACTAGCTTCAACATAGGCACTTACTATTTTATATTTTGACTTGGTAAATTATAATATATCGTTACCGAATTATTCCTTAGGTACTTCTCTCCAACTATAACTTTTGTGTACTATCTTCCATGCGCCCTGGTATTTCAGTATCAGGAAATAATCTGTAAAGATTCTGCCGGGTACAGAAATTTTTGCTTTTGCAATAGCTGCATCATTTTCTATATCAATGGAGATAATCTCACCTTTCCGATTGTTTTTTTCTCCCGCCTTGAAGTTCGAAATATATTGTTGGCCGGAACGAACCCATAAGGTATCTTTTGCCACAGTGTATAAATTGAAATCAGGATGGAATGCTTTTCTCAATCGTTCCGGCTGCCCGTTTGCGGTACCTTCTATATAATCCAAAAGTATCTCCCTGATCTGTTCAACATCGTTTTTCGGAGCTTGACCTTCAGAGAAACTTTTCTTTAATATAGAAACAACTTTATGAGCCACATTCGCTGCTGAGCTTGGATCTTGTCCTGTCACAAATCTGCCATCTACAATATAAAATCCATCATTCCCTTTTTCGGAACAGACAAACTTTCCTTTATTATTTTTGATAGCCTGATCTATGGAAAACGGAAATGCTTTGTAATACTCCATTTCTTTTTTTTCCAGATGATCAGGATAACCTGTGATTTTTTTTCCTGCATACAACGATTCTCCGTTTTCATTTTTTAAGAAGGCAATACCGGCAGTTCCATGACAGATCGTGGAAATTACCCCATTTCTGTTGTAAATTCCAGCCGCAATTTTCTGAATATCTTTATCTTCCGGAACACCATACATCGCTGCGCCGCCGCCGCTATAAAAAATAGCATCATAGTTTTCGGCCGCTATTTCTGTTGGAATCATAGTATGTTCCAGCTTATCCATAAACCAGCCATCATATAAATACCGTTTTTGTAAGCTGTCGGAAGTATTAATATATCCAACAGGGATTGGGCCGCCTTTTGGGCTTACGAAATCGACCAGATAGCCTGCCTTTTTAAAAACATCATAAGGAACAATGATCTCTTCAAAATGGTTGGAAGCATTGATCTTTGTATTGCCGTAATGATCCTGGTTGGAAGTTACAAATAGAATCTTGTTCTGGGCGTGGAAGTGTGATAAAGTCAGAAAAAAGATCATCATTAAAGACCTTTTTTTCATTGTATTGATTTGACTGCAATTGATCATAGTTTCATAAATTAAATTCTTTACAAAACTGATAAACTTTGCATCAACATTAGTTTTAGCCTATCAATTCGGAGTTCTGATTTATAAAACTGTACTTAACCGATTTTGGATCGCTGAAATTCTGAAGGCGTTTTTCCCGTTATTTTCTTAAATGCCGTAAAAAAGGAAGATTTAGAACTAAAGCCACTTTCATAGCCTATGCTTTCTACAGAATAATTGCTATTGTTTCGCAGAAGTACTTTTGCTTTTTCAATTCTATGCTCGTTGATAAAGGTAGAAAAGGATTTGTTCAATCTCTCATTAAGATATTGCGATAATATATGTTTGGATATTTTCAGCTCTTTTGCAGCCTGGTCAAGTGTAAGGTCAGGGTTGAGGAACATTTCTTTTTCGATGACAGAAGGTAATAACTTCTCAATTCTACTAATATTTATCTCACTGATCACTTTGTTTTTGTACCGTTCTTTTTCCTGATAAAAAATAGGCTGTTTTGAATTCCTGAATATGATCAACAGAATAACAAGATAAAATAAAAATGAAAAAGACAAAGCTCCTACAATATATGAGGTGTATGCAGCCGTGCTGTAGGCCAGCCAGATCAGAAAAATACAGATTACAATACTTAGCTGCCAAATATCGATATTAACTAATTTCTGTTTGTCTTTTATCTTCCCGATAATTGGTTTTATATATTGTAAAGATGCAACGATATAGATCAACCATTGGAGATAGATACCTCTGACGATCCATTGGCTCCAAAGTTCCCGATATTCAGAATAAGGATATAAAATACCCAAAAGACCAACAACAATAATAAATGGAACAATATGGATGATCCGGTTTGTTTTTCGGTCATAGGAAATATATAAATACAAAGATGGTCCTACAAGAACGCAGGCTGAAAGACCTATCTGAATGAAAACATCCGACAAATGAGGGTTGAAATGAAAGAAAACGGATTTAATAACCCGAATGCTCAACATCAGGATCAAAAGAGCTAAAAAATAATATCGGTTTCCTCTCTTTTTAGCTACCAGACTAAAATACACCGCAAGCAATACTCCGTTGAAAGCTCCTAACAGACTGAAAAAAAATAATATTTCGTTGGTTGGACTCAATGTTGGGGCTTTTTTTAATGTCTGGCTAAATTACAAATAGGAAACGAAACGTTATCAGGAAAAATATAACTGATCAGGCTCTAAAAATCATAAAATCCCCTTTTATTGTTGAGAATATGATAAAATTATATTAATTATTTCAAAACAGGAATTTCAACAAAACTATCGTTAAACCAATTTATGATCAACGGTTCTTTTGCATCGGCAATGGTTTCGGAAGTTACTGTTTTCCCGCTTCCGTAATTCAGTTCCGAGAAAGCGTTTTTATTGACGTTCAACACAATAACCAATCGGCTTCCTTTCTGCAGCTGTTTGCTGGTCAGATGTGTATTTTCAAATGTGATGGTTTCTTTTTTACCGGGAGTCAGCAATTGTCGTTTAGTATTGTCTTTGGCATAGCTTGCACGACCGATATAATAGGAAAGATGAAAATATTGGCCTTCCGGTGTGAGTTCGTAAAGGGTTAGCCCCACATCTACATCTTTTTTATTGATACTCAGCTTTATATTTCCGAGAAATGATCCGTTTATGAGCATCGCATCCAGAGGCTCGCTTATAAAAACATAACCATTACCGGCTACACTTTCCCGAATAATAGGATCTGGATAATAATCATTATTGCTGGTTGTACGGTCTGCAAAATCTACTTTCTGGATCAAATATTTATGGGGTTCAGGTTTATTTGGGCTCAGCAAATACTCCTTCTCGCTGACTTTAGAAGAACTTAGATAAAATTTTAAATAACTATTATGCATAGTCTCCAGTGAAGTAGCGCTTCGCCATTCATCAGTTCCCATTACCTGATAATTGATCTTATCTTTCAGAAAAGAAGGTTTTTCTGTACCTTTCAGAATATAATCCAACCATTGATATGTGTAATCTTTAATCGGAAACAAAGCATTTTTACTAACCGTATATCCGTTGATGATCTCCTGTCCCCCCATCTGTGTTCCAAAATGTCCATAAGGACCAATCACCAGATAAACAGGCGTCTGAGGACTGTATTTATTGAGCTCACGCAAGTAGTAAATCCCTGAATTCTGGGAATCATTATAATAACCGTCAAATGCCAGTACAGGAATACTAATCCTGGCAAAATCTTTTTTATACGGAGCCATATTCTGCCAATAAGTATCAAATGCAGGATGACTAATCCAACGTTGAAAAAGTCGATTCGGTGTACCATCAATACTATCCATTTTATGATAGGCAGCTCCGGTTTCCCACCATTTGAACATCATATTTCGGAACCTTTGACGGTCATCACCCGTTTTATTATCCAGATATTTATTGTTTCCCACATAAAAAGACCATTCGTAATTGGGATTGATAAAAATATTGTTTTCCATGGGAAGTCCCATTCCGGGGCGGTTGGCAACATACGGAACAATCGTTTTCAGGGCAGGATGAAGATTTTTAGCTGCCGCCCATTGTGTGAAGCCATTGTAGCTTCCTCCATACATTCCTATTTTACCATTGCACCATGCCTGTCTGCTGATCCAGTCAATAACATCATAGGCATCTTTTCCATCGGTTTCGTAGGGATAAATCTCAGATTTGCTGAAACGTTTTCCCCTTGTATAAGCCATAACACCTACATATCCTCTATCCGCAGCTTCTTTAAGCGATTGTATATCGCGTCCCTGATCCCGCACATAGATTGTGAACTGCAATACTACAGGTCTCGGAACACTATCATTTTTTTTGCGCACGACCATTGTAGAAATCTCCGCTCCGTCTCTTGTACGAATCATCACACTATCCTGAATGCTGTATATACTTTCCTTTTCCTGCTGCCTGCCCCATAATGTTTGTTGAGCCTGCATTGAAAAGAATGACAGCCATACAAGAGTAAAAGCCAACATCATTTTATTTAACATATTTATTTTTTTGAGTTGAAAATCTATTAACTGTTTACAGGTTGCTATTTAATTTTCATTTTTGATAGATTCATAAATTCGGTTTAAGGCTTTGTACAATATGTATGATATCTGGCTTCATTTTATTTTGTCCTATCGATAGTTTCCTCATATCCATCATCCCAATACATTTTAATAGTGTTACATATATCGTTGCTGTCAGTTATAAACTCTACTTGATAGTCACTGCCTATTTGGAATAAATTTGATGTTACGGCTATTGCTTTTTTGGGGTCATTACTTTTTTGATTGGTGTCTCTAAACATCAATTGATTCTCCGAAAGAGTAATTTCAAATTCCTGAAATCGCCCAATAAACTTTGTCAACTCTGTTGGATTGATGATTAAATTTGAAGATTTTGATTTATTAAAATTGATTTGCCAGATAATTTTCCTTTTCTCATTTTCATTTTTTTCGGTCAATAGCTTTTGATTCAGGAAGTGATTTTGAGCAGTCAAAATACAATTGTTGTCTTCTGTTTTAATGTCAGGAATTACGCCAACGCCCTCCCAATCAGTTTTTGTAGTCATATTTTCTCCGCGTAAATAGGGAATAAATGCTACAAAGCCATTCCCTATGCTGAAACTTCTTGTTGCATGAGCACCGCCTCGTGATGTATTGCCAATGATAACTGCCTTTTTCATACTTTGTAAAGTATAGGCAAAACTTTCGGCTGCTGAAAAGGTTCTGTTGCTGATTAGTATGTACAGAGGCATTTTTAGTTTTAAGCCGTTTGTTATTTCCTTTTTATTTTCAACATAAGAATTTGACCATTTATTTTCGATTCTGTTATAGGTTTTCCCTGTGTACGTTTTTACAGGAAAAAAGTAACTTAGGATTTCTTCTGACATTTTACCATTACCTCCGAAATTATTTCTTAGATCAATGATCAATCCGTCTGCATGAGAAATAAACTGCATTGCTGAATTGACTGTTTTTCTTGCAGAAGGACTGGAAACAGCAAAGTTTGTAAATTCTATGTAGCCGATGTTTGAAGGCAGAATTTCTAACTTTTTAAAATAGAAATTTTGTTTTTCATCTTTTTTAATTTGTTCCGCTAAAATTGCATTTGAACCTTTTTTATTCTCAAGGAATTTTATAATGTCTTTTTCTAATTGGGGATTATATTCAATTCGCAAATGATTGTCTTTGTTTACAGAGCGAAGTATTTTTTGGATTTCATTGGCAAATTGGTTTGGGTCTGTGATAGAACTAAATATATTGTTTTGATTTTGTTGCTTCAAAAGGTCTGACATCACTTTTGCCTTATCAGGGAAAACATAGTTATTGGTCAGCGAATTACAAATGCCATTTAAAACTTCTATTTTCATCAAACTGTCAATCGTTGGACGTTCAGTATTTTGAGCAAAAAGAAGTTGTCCAATAAAAATGAGTAAGCCCATTAAAATGTTTTTCTGTATCATTCACTGTCCATTTTTAAAATCATTGATAAGCTTCTGAGCTTAGATTAATCATGCTGTTTTTTGTAAACATATTCATGCCTTTTAATCCATGTAGTTTCTCCGGAAAAAAGGACATCTTTCTGTGTGGAGAACGACGTATTGCCCAATATGTAAGTCTGTCTTATGGTTGCTTTCTTGCCATCGTTCCCATCCTTACCTTCTTTTTCGGTGATGATTCTCATATCGCCCTTATGAAGTTTTGTTCTGGAAACCAGCTTTTCTTTACCAATGTATTGTCCATCTTTTGAAATGGTAATGGTATCGGTTTTATTAGCACTTTTTTCTTTGGGATAAGTATGAACGAAAAGAAACTCATTGGTGTTGGGAATTCTTTTTATCTCAAGATCCGCAGACATCGTATAAGGTTTTCCGGAGCTGTAATCCAGATAGGTTAATTGTCCTGTCCAGTTTCCTTCAACCTTAATAAAATCATTGATTAGCCGATTCGATTTTTTCTGAGCCTGGGTCAATGTTGCTATTAACAAGCAGAAACCAATAATTAGAATGTTTTTTAATTGTTTCATATTAATTTTTTTGATTAATTAATTTCACTTATATAAATCTTTCAACATTTTACCGCCTCAGAATAGGAAATAGATTCTGTGATTTTTAGTTTATAATTAAGACAATTATCATTTCAGAACTATTACATTTCTGACCGGAACAATCCAGAAAACAAGCAAAGGAAAAAATATATTTCGATAATTTCCTTTCAGGAAAAGCTTTAAGGGAATATTAAATATTTTAACCGAAACCAAAGCACCGATAGCAGAACCAATCCCTCGGAATAAAATTCTTATAAATTCATTGTCGGCAAAATCAAATAGATTTGTTTTCACTGCCAAAAAGCGAAGCAGAATGGCAATAGCATAAAAAACGATAATGCTGACAAGTCGTTTTCTTTCTTTCATATTTTTTTTAATTATATCATCCAAAATTAATTATAAGAAAGCCAAAACCACTTGACGATGGGTAAGTTTTACTTCCAAGTAACTCTTTTTCTGAGACGGCTTAGGCTTTTGGCAGTTAATACGTTTGATTTTAAAAAATAAAAAATATATCAGCAACTAACAAATTTCCAGACTTCCGGCAGTAAAACCAATAATTGCTTTTATTTAATAGTAAAACTCATAGTTTAGATTAAGATTACCATCTGGTACAGCTAGGTATATAATCACGAAAGTTAATTCAGGGATCAATAATGCCAAATTCCAAAATCTGGTGAATTTGGCCTGGTCGGATAAGAGTAACTGTCTTTAAAGGGACATCTTCAAAGTCTATTTTAAATTTAACAGATCCATCCACAAAGACAATCAACATGTAATGCAGGTCTCTATGAGGGCTAAAAACGTCATGGGCATCATCTCCCCTTTCGCTTTCCATGTTATGAATAATAATCCCTCCACTTGCCAGTGGAGAGAGATCGTAGCGGTTAATATATTCTTTTTTCTTTCTCAATTTTTAAGATTGCATAACTGATTCGCTAAACTTTGTAAAGTTACATTTTATTTGAGTGTACTCAGATATGTTATTGTCATTTAAGAATATGCTATTTAGTGTCAAAGCATAAAAACGAGAAATAATTCCCAAAGCCAATAACTGCCAACTCTCAATAATCACTAGGAGTTACCTATTTTCATTTTTCTAACATTAAAACTCAAAAATAATACAGGAAGACAATTTAAAAGAGCTTGTATGGAAAAGTAAAATATGATGAATAATTCTACACAAATTATTTGTAGTTTATTTTATGATTTTAATTATTGTAAGGATTCTTATTTATAGTAGCTGTTTTAGCGTGGACTTACGTACTTGAAATTGCAAAAGATAGAAGATATTTTTTCTTGCATCCAATGAAGTACATTTTTATTTTAAGGTTATATCAACCAATGAATAATAGCTAGTATAGGAATTAAACAAGGAGTTGTTCTGAAAAAAGGCATAAGTAGCAAAGCAAGACCCAAAGAAATTTCTGCCAACTTTAACTCGTTATTAATCTCCGAAACAGTTTTTTTGACCTTATGTTTCATTTTTTAAAATTAAGAAATCAAATTAATCTAATTTTAATTCTCCCTTTTCTCATAAAAATGTCTGAAGATCATCATCAGAAAAGCCAATGCCCCAAACACAAAACCAATCCAGGGATTGTACTCGACACCTCTAGTTATGATCATCCAGCCACCCAAAGTTGTTCCTAACGTTACTCCCAAATTTCCGAATGAAGTTGCCAAACTGTTGGCGAATTCCAAGGAATCGGGAGCTGATGAGATCATATAGGTGGATGCATTGAGAAAACTTGGCGAATACATAAAGCCCCAAAGTCCAACCACAGCAATAATTGATAATAAATTATCATTCGAAAAGTATAAAAGAATGGGAACCACTAGTGTTCCGGAAAGGAAGAAAGCCATCGTTCTTGTCACATTCTTATTAAGCATTTTACCGGCAATCCATGTTGACAAAACACCGATAATCCCGAAGACAAACAGCATATAACTTATCATGGTTTCGTTCATTCCTTTTGCTTTATTCAAATAATCCGCAAAATAACTATAGGTGGAAAACCATGCGGTGATCATGAAAAAGTTAGCTGTAGTACTTAAAATAAATGCCGGCTGAGTTAGGATCTTGATTTGTGTCCCATAGGATTTTTTCTTTTTGACAGGCATTGAAGGGAGCATAAAATAGATCACAACTAAGGCAATCAAGCTTATAACCGTCTGGATCATAAAAGAATATTCCCACGACCATAAGCTCGAAATCCAAGTGGCAAATGGTACCGTGGTCACCATTGCAACCGCTACCCCACTGAACACGATGCTCATGAATTCATTTTTTTCATCGTTACTGGCGTAAGAAACAGCAACAGATAAAGCGGTGGCAATATAGACCGGCTGTAAAAATGCAGGAAGGATTCTTACCAGCATCAAAACCCAAAATGGAGGCGAGAACGAGGAGACCAGACCTGATATCAGGAAAATAGCTATGGAGGTTAGCATGATCTTTTTGCGATCAATCCCTGAGACCAGCAAGGTCATGAATGGTCCGGTAAGGGCAATGACCAGGGCAAAGGCACTTAAGAGATAACCCGCCTTATCGATGCTTATTTTATAATATTCAGCGATCTGCGGTAAAATTCCAATCACTCCGAATTCGGTAGTAATAACGGCAATAAAGCCCAAACAACCGATATATGCATATTTCTTCATATAAAATTCTCTGGGTATATTATTTTGAATTTTCTTTCGTAAATGCCGCAATATCCTGAACCGCCTCTCTGGTTTCTTTTAAAATAGCTCCCATGTGCATAAAACCATGGACCATTTCTTTGTAGACAACAGTTTTGACCTGAACACCAGATACTCTCATATTCTCCGCCAGTTGCTGTCCTTCATCACGCAAAGGATCGTGTTCGGATAATAGAACGAGCGTTGGTGGTGTATTTTTAAAATCTTTGATCAATAAAGGAATTGCTAATGGGTTTTCCTGATCCTTAGGATTTGCCAAATACCAGTTCCAGGCTCTTACACCTTCTTCTTTATTGATGATAGGCCCATTTTGATAGTCTTTCCATGATGTTGTATTGAACCTGTTATCCGCCGCCGGATAGATCAACACCTGAAATTTCAGATGGTCGCCAATCTGCGTTGATAGACTTGCAGCCAAGGCTCCTCCGGCACTATCGCCGATAACCCCGATCTTATTCTTATCCAGATGCAAATGGTCTGCATTATCAATGATCCATTGAGTGACCGATCGGGCATCATCGAAACCTGCAGGAAAAGGATATTCGGGAGCCAAACGATAATCAACAAAGATGATAGCAGCCCCCGTGGCATTGGCCAATTGACGAACAATAGCATCATGGGTCTCAAAACTTCCCGAAACAAACCAACCGCCATGAAGATAAATGATAGCTGACGACTTTCCACTTTCAATTCCGTTCGGCCTATAGAGTCTTACAGGGATTTTGTGATCCTCTTGAGGAATATCAAATTCTTCTAATATTCTAACCGCTTCTTTTTTGCCACCGAGTTGAATAGCCATTGTCTCATATCCTTTGCGGCTCACATCTAAGGGATTTCCGCCTTCAAATACATGGATCTTTTGCAGATTTTCGACTATTGTGGTTATTTCCGGAGTTAATGTAATTTTACTCATTTTGTTACTATATTTTATTGTTTTACAGGAAACTAATCCTGCTATCATTAGTGTTACAACAAGTTTTTTCATATTCCATTTAAAATTTTAGGCAAAATTAAATAGAAGCCATATATTTGTATAGTACACAGCCAATTGTATGGTACAAACAAATTTGTAAGTAATGGGAAAAAGAAAGGAAAATTCAACGAATAGCATTAATGAACAGTATATTATGACAGAGTGCGATCTAACTTATGCCGTTTGCAAAATCGGAGGTAGATGGAAATTACTCATCCTGTGCAAACTTGAACATGGAAAACTCCGGTTTAGTGAGATCAGAAATCGGATTACAGGAATTACAGAAAGAATGCTGACATTACAACTTCGCGAATTGGAAAAAGAAGGTCTGGTAAAAAGAACCGTACATGCGGAAGTCCCACCAAGAGTCGACTATGAGTTAACAGCAATTGCAAATGAACTCGTCCCCATTTGGAAACAATTAAGCGATTGGGGCAATAAACATAAAAATTTAATCATGGAAGAAATGTTCAACGACAAGTGATTGCTTTGGAAATAAAAAGAGGCGAATAGATATTTCAATGTATCAAGTCAAAAATATAAAATAGTATGTGCCTATGGGCACTCTAGTTGATTTGTATTCAAATGGCAAGATTTACACTTTAGATAAAGATTCTATCCGGCACATTTAAATATATAATTACATTATTTTAGCAATAATATACTTTGATCTACAAGATGCTCAGTTGTATAATATAACGGTAATTAATGCTTAAACAATCTTTAATTCTCAATTTTTATAAAAAGAAAAATAATTTTGTACACTAAAGTATATCAATGGCAAAAATAATTTTTGTACTTCAAAGTATGCCATTGCCCAACAAAATTTTGTTGCGTTAAAATAATATTGTTACCATTACCATCCACTAACATGACTCTCCATCGATAAGCTTGTGTAAATCACTCAAGGTTTTCTTTGAATGGATTCACACTGATCTCTATCATAAGATTTTCAAAATAGAAATAGAACCCAAACGTATTTCTGATAGGTTTAGGTCCTCCTTCAAATCGTAAGTTTTCTTCCTCCTGAAGCTTTCTGTATATATTCCAAACCGTTTCCTGATCTTCCTGATAGAATCCGATATGGAAATTCTCGGGATATTCCGGTATATTTTCCTTTTTATTCAATACCTGTCCCCAGATCACAAGGGCAAATTGGTCGTTGTTTTCCAGGACTGCCATTTTGCTGTTCCGGTTTGCAATCATGCTGAAGCCGAAATAATTTGTAAATAAATGCAAAGCTTTGTCTACATCCTTTACCACCAGATTGATATGATTCAAACTCATTTTGTATAATTTTATTTGTTCTATTGATCAAACAAAATTAGGTTTCTGGCATCAGGCTCAATTGGATAAATCGGTCGTTTTCGTTTTTGTTTAAGATCGTAGGTTTTACCCCAGCGAATTTCTTTACTTCCCTGATAAAATGGGATTGGTCGCCATAATTAAGTTCCGGGTAGAAATCGCCCTTTTTCAACTGTTTCAATGAATTTGAAAAACGGATGATATTTATATATGACTTCAATGACACTCCAAACCAGGTATTAAAATAACGATTTATCTGCCTGCTGCTCCAAGAAACCTCTTGTGACAATTCCTCAACCGTAGTCTCTCCTTTTGATAAATCAATGAGCTCAAACAATTTCTTTTTACGGTTATCAATTTTCTTTTCCAGTTTTGCCTTAACAATCTCGCAGGCTTTCCTGTAAAATTGCTCAAAATCAGCCATATCACTTTTACAAAATCCCCAGTAATCAGTAGAAAGAATTTGCTTATTATCCTTTAAACCCGCAAAGGATTGCTTAAAGATATATTCAGCGGCTATCGGATGAAAGCTTATGGCAAACATCGTCGATCTGGGAAATGGTGGTTTGATAATAGGCCCGGTGCATATCCCGGATATAAAGATCTCAAAGGTGTCATCTTCTCTTGCAAAAAGGAATAGATCTATTTTCCCGTCTGGAACGATGATTCCTTCTCTTTTTTCATCATCATGATTTTTTACCATCCAGATACTTTCTACTATATGCTTAAGTGGGTCGTCGGGTTTAAGTGATAAATATTCTAATTGATTCATATTAAAGCTCAACGGTTATGCATCTCAATACCTGCAAAATTAAAAATTAAATGGCCTTAAGACGACATTTTAAATTCCAAAGGACGCATATTATATTCTATGTATCCGAGTATAGTGCTTCATTTCTGTGATTTCAAATGGCTATTCTACGGACACATCATTATTCTGACTTTCGCTGTACTACTAACAATGGATAGTAAAGCAAGATTTACTATAAATACCAATATATCAATTGGATTTGAGAGGCTATTTTTTATATGTAGCATTGATATTAGTATTCGGATTTATTATGGTCCACTAAATATGTTATAGCAGGTGATGACATGTATACTTCAAAGGTCCTGTCGACAGCTTATCTTAATAAAATGGTAGGACAGCAGATATTGGCCCGCACAACGCGTGACTATTATAATATGATGCTTATCGGCATTATATCAGTAATCATCATTCTGATTATTTTACCACAGATCAAAAAAGTGTCCTTAAAGTTAAAGAAGAATCAGATGCCTTATTGAATATGACAATCATATACTTTGTCGCACAAATAAGGTAACACATACTAAAAAGTATCCCTGTCTTACTCGTACAAAATATGATGATATTAGAAATATTTGTTTTAACAATCCCGTTTGCATTAAAAAAATAATTTGGTACACTAAAGTATACTATGGCCATCATTTAACATGTATTTTCGTCATTTTGGCTACGTTTATTTCCTCTTAGATTAATTCTTTGATTTAGTTAATGTCCAACTTTGCATAGAACAAAAAATAAAATATGCAAAAGACAATTTTCATTACCGGTGCTTCATCCGGACTAGGCAAAGCAACTGCCAAATTATTTCAGGAAAAGGGTTGGAAAGTAATCGCGACCATGCGAAGACCTGAAGAAGAAAAAGAATTAAACAAGTTTTCCAATATAAACTTAGTAGAGCTGGATGTTACCAATACCGTAAAAAGCCAGGAAACAATAGCTGAAATTTTAAAATTCAATTCAGTAGATGTGGTGTTGAACAATGCGGGTTACGGGCTTATCGGTCCATTGGAATCGTTTACTGAGGAACAAATTCAGATGCAGATCCAGACGAACTTAGTGGGGGTTATTCAAATCACGAAAGCATTTATTCCTTATTTTAGAGAGAGAAAAAGTGGAACCTTCATTAATATCACCAGTACTTTTGGTTTGTTAGGCTACCCGACATGTTCGATCTACAACGCCAGCAAATTTGCGATAGACGGTTTTTCAGAAGGTCTGGCCTATGAATTGGCTCAGTTTGGCATCAATGTGAAAATAGTAGCGCCCGGTGGTATGCAGACCGACTTCGCAGGGAGGTCACTTCACGGAGGAATGCATGAAGCTTATGGCCAGCTGGTAGCAAAAGTCAGCGAAGGTTACAGTGAGGAGCAGATCGCCAATTATACAAAAGCAGAGGATGTGGCGCAAATCATATATAATGCGACGACCGATGGGAAGTCCCAGCTCAGGTATATTGCAGGTAATGATGCTATCACCCTGTATAATGAGCGTCTGGAATTGACACCCGAAGGACAGTTTGAAAAGATCCGTGCCCAGTTTATATTTTAATTATGGTAATTCCTGTTTTGTGGATTATAACCAGACAGGAATTACTTCTTATGAATTACTTAAATTTGTATAATGAAAAAACAACCGGTCATATTTGATTCCCTATCCCAATTGCATAAGGCAATGGGCCAGCCGGCGCCATCTCATCCCCTCATCAGCATTATAAACTATGGAGAAGCTCAGTTCGACCCCAAAGATTTCGAACAGGGTATCATCCTGAACTTTTATAAGATTTCTTTCAAGACAAGCTTTTCCGGTAAACTGAAATATGGTCAGGGATACTACGATTTTGAAGAGGGCGGAATGTCATTCATCGCTCCGGGACAGTTAATCAAGATGCAGAATGAAGAAGCCAATTATGATGGTATGACCATTCATATCCATCCAGATTTTCTAAGACCGTATTCACTGAGTTCAAGCATCAGGCATTATGGCTATTTCAGCTATTCGGCGGCAGAAGCATTATATCTTTCCGAAAAAGAAAAAGCAACCATTCTCAGCATTTATCGATTCATTCAGGAAGAGCTGAGCGAACGCATCGATAAATTCAGTCAGGATGTGATCATTTCGCAGATCGAGGTACTACTCAATTATGCCAACCGTTTTTATGACCGCCAGTTTCTGACCAGAAAGGCCGTTAGTAATGATCTTCTTGGCAGATTGGAACAGCAGCTTGAAGATTACTTTAACAATGAGAAATCACTTGTTACCGGATTACCTACAGTCAATTCCCTGGCGGAAAACCTCAATGTAACCCCACGCTACCTGAGCGACCTCTTAAGAAATCTCGTCGGATTAAATACCCAACAGTTCATTCATGAAAAGGTCATAGAAAAGGCAAAAGAATATCTTGCCAAAGATGAAATGACCATTGCCGAAATTGCTTATCAAATGGGATTTGAACATCCACAATCTTTCAATAAACTATTCAAAAGTAAAACCTCATTTTCACCATCAGATTATAAAAAATCTTTACTGAATTGACTCATACCACTTATTTTTCTGCATTGGGTTACTTTTTTTGGTAATTGTAACAATTCCCTGTAGTGGCCACCTTAATTTTGTTCAATAATTAATCAAATAACTTTTAATGATATGAACATCAAACGTACAGGTTCCTTAGGAAGTATCACCATCCGAAAACAAAAGATAAGTGGATAAAGCTATTTAAGAAAACATTCCGCTTTACTGGCGGCAAAATTGTAAACGAATTTTTAATGAGCATTGGCTATCTGCACGGGGCACATTCCGAGAGTTGTCCGGTATATCAACAGATCCTGAAGCAACTGCCCATGTGGAAAAAATAAAATAAAAATGAACATAGACATCTTCATCCAGGAATTTATTGCATCAAGCAACGCCTACGACACAGAAAGCTATCTGGACAAATGGCATAAAAATGCAATCCTTGACGACCCATCTGTCGGAAAGGTTTTCAAGGGACATACGGGGATCAGAAATTATTTTGAAAGCTATTTCATTGGCTATAAAACCCAGACACGACTTGTAAGACTGGACGTTATCACCGACAATGAAGTTCATATTGAAGTGGAATTTACAGGCGACTTTCCCGAAGGAAAAATACGAGGAATATTTGATTTTACTTTTAAAGAAGGAAGGATTGCAAAAGCAAAAGCCGATTTGATTTAGAATAAAATTTAAGGAGCGATTGTTCCAGAATTATTTGTATCTTTGCATTGTAGTTATGGCAAGAAATGTAGAATTTGATGAACAATTGGCTGTTTCAAAAGCAATGGATGTCTTTTGGAAAAAGGGCTATAACGGTGCGTCAACCCGTGACCTTACCGAAGCGATGGGCATCAGTAACAGCAGTCTGTACAATACGATCGGCGATAAACACCAGCTTTTTATAAAGGCAATCAAGCATTATACGGAATCAAGGATGGAAGGAACGAGAAAACTATTACATCCTATCAAATCACCTTTGAAAGCAATCGAGAAATTCATTAATTCTTCGGTATATGCAATTACCAATGAGCCAAACAGCTGCCTGACCATTAAAACTACTTTTGAAGTGGCGGCAAATGATGAATCAGTGCAACGTATCATTAAAGCCGATAATGATTTTACTTACAATCTACTAATTGACCTGATCAATAAAGCTATTGAACTTAAAGAGATCAGAGTCAGTAATGATGCAGAAATGCTGACGGACTATATCATCAACCAGTTTACTGGTTGGCACGAATCCTTTATTATTCACAAGGATAAAACAAGGATCAAGAAAATGGCTGAATTTTTAATTGAACAAATCGGACAATAAAATTTTTTTACCCAAATCTGGAGCGATCGTTCCTAAATTTATAGACAGATGAACATACAACAGCAATATACAGATTATTACACCGCAAGCGGTGAGCCGGAAATCGTGGAAGTATCCAAAGCAAGCTATATTTCCATTATGGGAAGCGGTAGCCCGGGAACTAACATTTTTTATGCAAAGAAAAAGGCTATCGCAGCATTTACCGAAGCGGTGAGTAGCAGCCTTGCTGATACAGACAAAGCTTTTACCAGTAATATTGTAGACTCATTTGTTTTAAATAAAATACCAGAATCATTTCTATGATATAAAAAGATATTCTTGATTTTTATTACAGACTTTCCTTTAGAAATAATTTTAAATGAATTACAAGCTGTTGTAATTTATATATTGAATTTGAAACGTTGGATATTATTAGTGTTTAAAATATCAAAATTGATCTCCTGAGCATTTGAAAATTCAATTGACATTTCTTTTGCAAGAAAACTTTCATTCAGCAAATCAATTTCGACCACATAATCTCCTAATGGAATATCTATTTGGGTACTAGCTCCAAAATTGTCACTATTCTGAGGATTGATTTTCAGCCACGAATAATCCAAAGAAATTGTTCCATCTAAAGAGACAGCCTCCCAATTATCAGTATTATCATAAAAACTGGAATTTTTAATATAGTTAACCCCCACGACATCAGAGAAAGCACGAGATAAAATTGGATTTTCTTGATCAGAGTAATTAATTTTTGTTAATGGTGTATTAGACATATTAGTTTTTTTATAAAAATACAAAAAAATTACTTCGGTAGAAAAAAGGGGAGCTTTTTGTGGCGAAAGGTACGAAATATGACTATATCAAGACACAAAAAAGCCCCTATTTACGGGGCTTTTGTAAATTCTGAAAAATTTTCATTCTTCATTCTAGTGGTCCCACCTGGGCTCGAACCAGGGACCACCTGATTATGAGTCAGGTGCTCTAACCAACTGAGCTATAGGACCTCAAAACTTGGTTAAATTTTGTGT
>QFQW01000140.1 GCA_003248755.1 Chryseobacterium sp.
GGATTGAAATCAGTGAAATCTGGGTATTTTTCCGAAAGCGGAAGGGTTTTACGATTATGATAATTTTAGGTATATTTACTAGTACAAAGATCACCTTGGCAACACGAGGCTGAACTTTGGAAGAGATGAGAATGGCGTTCTTTTCAAGGAAGACAGCAATGACTACTATCCGTTTGGGCTGAACTTCATCAATCCACCGGGACTGATTGCACAGTTGTATAACCCTAGAACTATAAGTACAACGGGAAGGAGCTGCAGGAGACAGGGATGTATGATTATGGAGCGAGGATGTATATGCCCGACATCGGTAGATGGGGTATAATGGATGGAAAAGGAGAACTATACTTAAGTAAATCACCATACAATTATGCAAGCAATACGCCAGTAAATGCGATTGACCCTGATGGAAATCTTGTAATTTTTATCAATGGCATGCAAAACGATGGCACAGGTGGAAAACCAGAATACTGGCGAAGCAAAAGTGGCCGAATTCAATTTGATACAATGGTTATGGATCATTTTAATGACCATAATTCATTATATAGAGATGGCTCCTATGGTGGAGGAAAATACATATTGTCTAATATGTACTCTGATAATAGAAAATATGAAGGAGCTATACAAGGCAGAAAAGATGCTGAATCGATTATTGCAAATTTAGCCCGAGATACTACAACAGGAGAAATAATTGAGACAATTAAAATTGTAACCCATAGTATGGGTGGAGCATATGGTAAAGGTTATGTTAGAGCACTAAAAAGATATATCAGTAAACTACCTAAAGAGCAACAATCCCAAATCAAAATTACGTTAGTTGCTGATTTTGATCCTTATCAAGGAAGTAGCTTAAAAGTAGATAAAGATATTTATACTCAAGAATTTCTTCACAAAGAATTTGGTAATATTAAAGGCTTTGGTTGGCTTGCAAATGAACAAGAACAAGGAATAAGTGATAAAAACACGTTCACAAATACTGGGTCAAGTACTGATCACTCAATTCTTACATTTGTTAATGATATTAGTAAATTACAAGAAGGAACTTATAAATGGAATGGAAACAAATGGATTTGTACAACGTGTAACCAATAAATATCATAAGAATGAAAAAGTACATATTTATTTTTATAGTTTTTGTTATTTTAATATTCCTATTCTTTTACTTCCGATACATATATGGGTGGAATGAGTTTAAATTTTATAAAGAAACCCCTAAAGAATACATTAACAATTCTACAATAAATAAAGAAAAATATTCTTCGGATAGTGCAAGTATTGTTTTTCAGATTCAGGGCTTTGTGGAAAAGCACCAGGAATCTTTTTATTCTAAAGAATATGATAAATCTACTAAAATAATAGTAGATACAATTATACACAGTCCGGACTATAAAAAGATTGCTACTTTCATAATAGCAAAAAATTCCATTAGCAAACAACAAATACCAAATGGGAATTACAATTGGTATTATGATGCAACTTGTTATCTGGGAATAAAAAAGCAAGACTCTTTTTTGTTAAGTTGGATTGGTCCAAACTATACTAATTCATATGATATGAAAGATATCTCAAAAAGAATAAGAACTTATTTTTTTAAACAGAGATCCTCAAATCCTAATAACAGTGATGATAAATATAATATTGATGATATTAGATATTGGAATTATGATAAGGACTGGCAAAAAATAAAAAAGTAATAAAATAATACAAGAGGATTGAATAACGTGAAATTGTTAATGACGGATTGCAAATCTACGATACTTGATGTGCATTGTGCAAGTAATAAAAAATTGCCAAATGAGAAGTTTAATAGCCATTATATTTTTTGTTTTCAACCTAAGTAGTTGCCAAACAAATAAAGATACTCCTAATGATTATATTTCAAATGTATCAGTTCCTCAAGAAGTAATAAAAAGAGATAGCTTAACTTTAGTAAATTTAATTAAAGACGAAATTAAGGTTCATTCTGGAGATTACTTTCCTCAATATTATGATAAGAATACTGAAATCATAATAGATACAATAATGTATAATGATAAGTTTGATAGGTTAGTATTCTTTATTATTGATAAGGTTGAAAATAAGAAAAAATTTAATAAAGATATTTCTGAAGAGCAAATAAAGGAACTAGAAAAATATGGTAGCTTACCATATGAAGGCTATCATTACAATGCTCATGCATATATAGGAATCAGAAAAAATAGTACTTTAAAAGTTGAAAATTTCTTTAGGATTAGCATTGGTGATTATGATAGCATTAATGATTTAAGAGAAAGACAAAGAAAAGTTTTTTTTCAGGAATATTCGTCAATTAAAGAAAAAGGACATGAATATAATTTAAATGATAAAAGATTTTGGAGTAACACGAATGTTTGGAATAAATTGATTAACAACTAAGTCTATGTAAGGAATTAAAAAACTAATTCAAGCTATAATAATTACAAGTACAAGGGGAAGGAGCTGCAGGAGACGGGTATGTATGACTACGGTGCGCGGATGCATATCCCAGATGGAATGGATTGGGTTGAGTCTAAAAATGGAGATGTTACTTGGCGAGACGATGTTACAGCCAAAAATTATAAGGATAAAGGCGTACTTCAAAAAGGTGAAACTTATAGAGGAACTTATTATGAAAGAGCAAAAACCTGGGATAACAAACATCACAAAGGGCTTGTTTTAGAAATGTATCATACAAGTGGTAAAATGGATTACTCTCCTGCAAAAGAGGTAAATGTAGAAATATCAGGAGAAATGAGAAATTCTAAAATTGGCGATGTTGACGTTAAGTTGAATGCAACATTTGAAAATGGCAAAACAAAAAACATAGGCTCTTATGAAGCTGTTGCAGGAGGCTTTGGAAATGGTGCACCAGAAAATGGAGAATATACTGTTGATAGTTATCAGGACAGAAGTCCAAATGGATGGTATAACAAAGGAATGAATCGGGACGGAGTTGGATTTAGCTTTAATCTTAATCCGCAATTTAGTACAGGTAGAAGTTTGTTAAGAATACATCCTGATGGAAACAATGAAGGAACTCTGGGTTGTATCGGAATGTCTGGGGATAAAATTGTTCTTACCAATTTTAGAGACACTCTAAGAAGTATGATAAAAACAGGAGGTCCAGTACCTGTAAATATTAATATTCAAAATAATCCTAATAATAATGGTAGAAGTGGAACGAAAATACCAAATGTTAATGAATAGTCTTTTGTTATTGTTTTTTCTGTTTTTTAGCTGTCATCAATCAGAAAAAAAGATACAAGAAAAGATAGAAAATGAAACTGTTAATACAGAAAAATTTTCTAAACCAGATTTTAAAATAAATCAATTACAATTAAGAGAAGAAAGTTCTGTAAATAATTTTTATTCTCAAAATATAAGATTATTAGATAACTTACGATATTCCCCTGTGATTGCTTTTACAGATAAAGAAAAAAAAGAATACTTACTTGCGTATCAATATGAGGGAGATGTAAAGAATAGTTTTAGTTGCTTCGAGGTAGGATATTTAAAAGATGACCCTAAACTTGAGAAAGATGTTACAAAAACTAAATACGATAATTTTAATACAGAATCAGGGCTGAAATTAGGAATGACTTTAGAAGAAATAACCAATCTAAAAGGTAGTGATTATAAGGTTGAAAAAAAATCTGATGAAGAAATTATAAAATATATAATTGATAATCCTGATGACCCCAAAATAAAACAATATGAAATGCCTCCGTATTTTATGGAGTTTTATCTAAAAGACAACAAACTTTATAAAATTCTATTTGGTTTTGAATATCCTTAAAATAAAACCGCCACTCGAACAAGTGGCGGTTTTTATTTTTACGAATACGCTTTTTTGGCTTTATAATCTCTTACTGTCATATCAATGAAATAGAAAAGCTTGTCTTTAATATCATCGGGTAAAGCCTGCACTTCAAGAAACCCGATCGCGCGGACTTGTAGTCCGTGCGTATAATATTAGGATTGAAATCAGTGAAATCTGGGTATTTTTCCGAAAGCGGAAGGGT
>QFQW01000141.1 GCA_003248755.1 Chryseobacterium sp.
CTCGACCAGCTGCGAAAACGCCGCCTGCGAGCCATCGATCGCCGCGCGGCGACCCCTTTCCCAAAGAAGAAAATGCCGTCGCGGAGTCAACCATGCTCGGGATAGACCAAATTGCCAGGTTTTGGTTTTTTCAATTTCTAAAGGGGGTGTTTCCAACCATTCGTTTTGTTGATTTTTGCTCTTCTCATCTCTCCAACTGCAGCTTTGAATTTTCCATGACGAATTACTTGTATTCCGATTCCATATTTCTCAGCAAAGTTTTTGAAAAATGTCACTTCTGTTGCAAGACCTTTTAATTCAATAAGACCGGCAGGATTTAGGTAATATTTATCAGCAACAGAACCAAGATAATATGCCCCTTGAGAAACGGTGTTTCCATAAGCATAAACAAATTTTCCACTCTTTTTGAAATCAATTAGAGCATTTCTAATATCATCCAACTGAGTGATTCCGGCATTGATGAAGTCCGATTCTATACTTATACCTTTGATTTTGTCATCAGATTTAGCTTTTTCTATGGCTTGAAGAACATCGTAAAGTAAAACAGCTTTTTGATCTTTATTAAAAGCGAAAATCTCATCCTGATCTTCAGACGGACTATCAATGATTTTTGTTTTAAGATCCAAAGTCAAAATAGAGTTTGACTTAACATCAGGAGTTGTGGAAATGGAAGATAGTATAAGAAATGCTATAAAAAACACGAATAAACCCGCGATTACAATAAAAATTGCAGTTAAATTTGCTAAAACTAATTTGAAGAAACTTTTCATCATTAAAATTATTTGTTCAATATGTCGTACAATAATGTCGTTTTGTTACTAGGAAGCAATATAAATAATCCCCAAAAGAATATCGAAATTGCACTTGAAAAATTAGAAAACAAAACAGGCACAATATTAATAAAATCTGAATTAATATTAACAAAGCCTGTAGAATTTGAAAGTTACAATAATTTTTGTAATATTGCAGTGAAAATAAAAACACAGTTTTCGCCTGTAAAACTACTCTCTGAGATCAAAAGCATCGAAAAAGAAATGGGTCGACTAAAAGATTCAGCCGAATTTGGAGCTTATCAGGATAGGATTATAGACATTGATATTATATTATATAACAATATAAAATTTATTTGTAAAAGATTAAATATTCCTCATTACAAGAATCTCTATGAAAGGGATTTTGCAAAAGAGATTATTAATGAAGTAAAATAAATTTTTATAACACAGATGACTATGAAGAAAAAACTATTTCTATTCTTCTTACTGCCTTTCCTTGGTCTAGCCCAGACCGATGAAAACAATGCCAAACCTACTACGCAACCATTTAACAATAAAAGCCGGCTTTTTAAAGATTGGTCAATATCTGTTGGTGGTGGAACATCATTTATGGCAAATGCCGATC
Organism: Chryseobacterium sp.; assembly: GCA_003248755.1. GTDB lineage: Bacteria > Bacteroidota > Bacteroidia > Flavobacteriales > Weeksellaceae > Epilithonimonas. The sequence goes on from QFQW01000141.1 coordinate 1,399, forward strand.
TTACATCTTTTTATGGTGGAAAAGTGAATTGGGGATGGAATGGATATGTAAGCTTGGATAAACAGATTAGCCATACATTTGGTTTGTCTTTGATGTACACAAGAGGTGAAACAAAGCAAAAAGCATATTTGAACGATGCTGCCGGTGTAGGACATGGATATACAAAGTTTGATCAGATTGCATTATTAGGAGATATTAATTTTTCTAATTTGATGAGAAGAACTGATAACAAATCTAAGTTCAGATGGGCACTGCATGGATATGCAGGTATAGGATTTACTGGTTATAATGCATTTTTGCAAGACAATGATGTTTTAAGCAAATGGCCATCATACATAAATCAAAAAATAGGTATTTCCAGTTTTACTTATACAGGAGGTGTTGGTCTTAAGTACAATATTTCAAGATTACTTGATATAGAATTTAGAGCACTATATCTTATCAGTGGTGATGAGGAATTTGATGGTGGTGGTTGGGCAAGAGAATCTCCTCCGGGATATAATTTGATTAATGATTCCTACACAGATAACGCTTGGTTATTTAATTTAGGATTGTCATTTAAATTAGGTAAGCATCAAGATCATCTACGTTGGGTGGATCCATTGCAGATGGCTTATGCAAAAGCAGGAGAATTGGAAGAAAAATTCAAAGACTTTAGTATTTGCGAAAAAGGAGATGGAGATAATGATGGTGTTTGTGACGATTGGGATAGACAATTAGATACGCCGGCAGGAGCTAGAGTAGATGGAGCTGGTGTTGCATTGGATACAGATCTTGATGGAGTGATCGATTTGAATGATAAATGTGTAACTGTTCCCGGTTCAATCCAAAATAACGGATGTCCTTTGGAAGAAGCTCCAGTTCAAATTGTTCCTACCAAAGAATTGGCCATAGATGAAATTAATAAGTATTTCAATGGAATAGAATTTGAGCTTAACAAAGACATTATTCGTCCTAAGTCTTTTTCTGATCTTAATACAGCGGCAGATATTATCAAAACACTGGGCGCCGACAGTGGCTTCCTAGTTGTTGGAGCTACTGATAGTAGAGGATCTGCAGAATATAACAAAAAACTATCTCAGGCAAGAGCTGACGCAGTTGTAAAGTATCTTGTTGGTAAAGGTGTTTCTTCTAATGTTTTAACGGCAGAAGGAAGAGGAAAAGAAGATTTGAAATATACAGAGTGCGATCCGGCTACAAAATGTCCTGAATGGAAAAATGAGGCTAATAGAAGGGTATATTTCTTAGCAAAATAAACTAAAAAAAACATTTAAAAATATGAAACAAAATTTATTATCATTAGTAGCAATAGGGATGTTGTTACCTATGAGTTTGGCAGGCCAAGAAGTAGCTTCAGGTGCTAATTCCGGCTCCCAAAATGTTTCACCATTTACACAAGCTTCGAAGAAATTTAATGATTGGTCTATTTCTGTTGGAGCTGGTGTTCCATTAATTCAGTCTGCAGATATGACATCAATTAAAAACGGAAATGGTAAAAATCTTTTTGGCTATTCAGCATATTTAAGCATTGATAAGGCAATTACTCATGCTTTTGGTCTTAATTTGCAATATGATAGGGGTGAAACAAGACAAGGTTATGCGTACACAAAGGATCATGTTACTTTACCAGATAGACAAATTGCAGGTAGAACTCAATATGATGCAATTTCTATTTTAGGAGATGTTAATTTTTCTAATCTTCTTAGAAGAGTTGACAACAAGTCTCCATTTAGATGGGCTTTACATGGATATGCCGGTATTGGAACAATTGCCTATAAGTCTTACAGGCAAGATCCTGGCCCTTATAATCAAGTTTTAAATTACGAAGCAAAACCTTTTAAGTTAGGGTCTCTTTTTGGACAAGCCGGTGCAGGTCTTAAATTCAAGATTAATAACAGATGGGATATAGAAGGTAGATTAATGTATGTTGTAACCGGTGATGATGAATTTGATGATGAAAATGAAGGGCTCCAAATGCACATCCAAGACGTTACGCTATCTGCTTTGGCAGACGAGAGTAACGAAGCAATTTGCGGCGAATACTCCAACTATTATGACACCTTCCAACTAATCGGCAATGGCACTTTTGGCTCGGTCAAGTTGTCGGCAAGAAAAGATACTGGCTTACTGGTAAGTTAAAACGCAGTGATTGCAGCAATTAATTGCTTAATTTTAGGCGGTAACAAAGTTTGTCTGCAAAGATAAACTGTTGGCAGAAAGCTGGGTCAAAAGCACGACACGACCAAATCGAATGATACCCATTGAAGTGCATCTACTTACAACGCTGAACCATCCGAATATTGTTCGGTAAATTTTAAGAGAAAGGGACTTCTGAATTCTTCAAGTTTAAATTCATTCAAATAAGAATTTGCTCAAAAAAGACCATCTCAATGATTCTGTAATGAGTCTTAACATTTGGGCTTTTTTCGAATTTTAAAATGAGCACCTAAAATCATATTATTCCCCAGAAAAAGCTGTTTTATGGCCCAGAAAAGTTTTTGCATTTTAAAAACTAAAGACTCGTAATCATCCAAATTCACTTCAGGATCTTGGACGTGTTTGAAAATCAAAAGTACTATCAATTGGTTATGGAGAAGCTTGGTTGCG
>QFQW01000142.1 GCA_003248755.1 Chryseobacterium sp.
TAATACATTTTTTGGAATTTTTTGCTGATAAATATTTTTTTCAGTTTTTTGTGCGTAAACATTCGTAATCTCTACATAATCATCATTATCTTTACAAGACACACTCAAAGCTGAAACCATCGTCAGCATTGATAAAATAAATACTTTCTTCATAATCGTTTCTTATTTAGTTATTAAAATTACCTTTTGAGAGGTAAACTACTTTTTTTGTATCAAAAAATTCGCCATCGAAATAATTTTTTAAGCTGAAAATTTCGCATTTTAATCCGGCTAATTCTTCAGCCAAATCTCCACCTTTCAAATATAAAACACCATTATGCTTAGGATTGAACTGCTCTTTTTCAAATTTTCCTCTGAGCCAAGTCAGGAAAACCGGCATCTGAGTTACCGCTCTGCTGACCACAAAATGGAATTTTTCTTTCAACTGTTCCGCCCTCATATGATGAGCTGTTACGTTTTTCAGTCCAAGACTTTCGGCTACACCTTTCACGACAGTGATTTTTTTTCCGATGCTGTCAACTAAAGTGAATTGCACATTTGGAAATAAAATAGCCAACGGAATGCCTGGAAAACCTCCGCCTGTTCCTATATCCAGGACTTTGGTTCCGTCTGCAAATTCCATCACTTTTGCAATTCCGAGAGAATGGAGAATATGTTTCTCATAAAGACTGTCTGTGTCTTTTCTGGAAATAACATTGATTTTATCATTCCAATCTTTGTAAAGAACTTCTAATTCTGCAAATTGCTTTTTTTGCCCGCCGGTAATATTGGGGAAATATTTTAAAATTAATTCTAAAGACATGAAGCGAAATTATGAATTTTAATACTATTTTAAATAAAAAAACCATCAAAATAATATTGATGGTTTAAAATTTCAAAGTTTTAATCTTATTTTAAAACTTTCTTGGTCATCGACGTATTTTTAGAATTCACTTTAATGATGTACATTCCTTCGGCCAGATTAGTTTTGTCTATTAAAACTTGTTTTTTGGCATTCTTTGTATTGAATAATAATCTACCAACCGAATCATAAAGACTAACTTCTTCCAAATTATCATCTGATTTTACAATGAAATTCTGAACGTCTTTATAAATCAGGATTTCTTTTTTAACATTATTTTCAACTGCCAATGTTTCTGCCGGTTTATAAATCACCTCAAATCTATCTTCATATTGCCCGGAGTTTGTATAGAAAACATATTGCCCATTGGTAATATCAAAAGCCTTGCTAAGATATTTGTCTTTCAGATAGATCGTTTGGGTTGAATCAAAAATACCATTTTTATCTGTTAAAGAAATTGTGTAATTTCCGGCTGCCGATGCCTTGAATCCCAGAGTAACAACATCATCATTTGAAAAATTATTATCCTTTGCCTGGATCGCCAGTTTGTGATTGCTGACAACACTCCAGAAAGAATCACTACCAATTGATAAAAGATCTGCGTCGTAATCATTATCAAAACTATTAGTTGCATTTGGAATGTACCCAATCAGGATTTCATTATTGACATTTGCAGGTGACTTGAACTCTAGCCAGAATCTGTTTTTCTGAGATGCAGATTTGTTATAATAATTGGCGTTATACAAAGTTCTCATACTATTATTAAAAGTCAATGGCTTATTTTTACCAGCCTGTTTTGCCTGTACTATAAAACCTTGCCCAACAGAGATATTACCGTTCGGCTTTCTGTTATTATATCCAAAATAAGTCGCAGATGTTCCGCCGGTAGCATTTTCTATAGCATAATTGTTGCTAGAATAGCTGCTTCCTTGTTGATATAAAACCTGCCCGTCATTATTAGTCCAATAATATACAACCCCATAAATTTTTGAACTATTCTGAGCAAAAAACTCATCAAAACTGATATTGGAAGGATAAGGATTCCCAACCATATTATATCCGTGAGCAGCGTTTGTCCATTTTAATAAGTAAGAGTTTATGTCTCCATTTTGAGGAACTCCAACAAATTCGAATTGTGATGTTGGCGAAGTTACAGTAACGTTTTCCGGGAAACTATTTTTTCCACGGATTGCATATCCTCTTGTTGGCTGGAATACGGATGACGAGTTCAATGTAATCTCATTAGCAATAGATGTTACGAAATAATCATTTGATTCGTTATATACATAAAATCTGTTCCAAGGAGTTCCTGTTCCTGTTGTAGAAGCTTGATTGTAGCCTTCAGAGAATTGATAAAGGTTTTGTCCGGAAACTGGTGAAGACCAATAGTTGTAACCCATTTTTGGAATAATTGCTGATTTTTTCACAGTAATATTTCCTGTATTAATTTCTATTCCTTTTTGTAAAAGATTTGCATTGTGTTCTATCACAAAATCAGAAGCCGCTCCTTTGTTAATGACTTGCCCATTGACCGTAACAAAACTCCCTCCGCTTACAGTTAAAGTTGCGCCACTGTTTACTGTCAGATTATTACTTTCAAAATTGCTGTAAGTATTTGTATCATAATCTGTATCAATTATTGCATTTTTAGTTGCATTTGGCACACCATTACTCCAATGAGGATTAGATGCATCCTGCCAAATTGTATCGTTTGAGGAGTATATTTTGTTATAAAACAATCCAGTAATCGCTGGTCCTGTAGATCCTGTATAATACTGAATTATATAACTAGATGTTGTGTTATAGAAATAAACTCTAATATAAAGCGTTTCTCCCGGTTCAACCTTAAGAGAATCAAAGTTTGCACTTATGCCTGCATAAGAATCAGCATAAGTTCCGGAAGATAATGTTTGATAGTTAGTAAAATCTGCAGATTTAGAATATCTTATTTGATAATTTCCAGAGTTGTAGCCTCTTCCGCTAAAACTGAAGTTTTTAGGTTCTATCGTCTTGTTTTTACTGGTATTATTGAATCTAAACTGAATATATTTTGATGTATTAATGCCAGCATCACTTATGTTTCCAATAATATAAACAGGAAGACTTTCTGATCCTGTAGACAAATTAACACCTGTAGCTGTAATTGGCTGACTTGCAGAAACAAAGCTTTGATAAGATGTAGGATAATAAGTTGCACTGGCACTATCCCATCTTATAAGCGATGTTGTTGTAGCCGGATTTACGTTAACCGATACAGTTGCCGTGTTGGATGTTCCGTAATTATTAGTAATGGTATAAGTAAAAGAATCCGATCCAATGTAACCTAAGGCGGGAAGATAATTAACTGTATTATCAGAATTAAGGATTACCGTTCCATGTGAAGGTTGTGATAAAGTAATAGAATTGACAATATTACTGTAATCATCATTTTCCAAAACATTGATGTCAATATCGTTATCTATTGTCGTTGTTGCAGTATCGTTTGTTGCAATAGGAGCAACAGAACTGGATGATACTGTTCCTATAAAAGCCGGTCCGGACGTATTACTATTACTTGCATATTTGATATATAGAGTCTGATATGTATTGTAAACATAGATTCTAACATAAACAACTTGACCGTCTGTTGCAATAGGAGAATTAAAGTTAGTCAAAGAGATTGTACTTGGAGAACTTTCACTAGTTGATGGAGTAAATCCCGAAATAAGATTTATCGGATTACTAAAATCGCTATTAAGTGAATAATCGATTTTCATTGTTCCTGAGCCTGTCAAGAAACATTGAAAATTAAATTCAGACAAGTTTAATTTATAACCATTTTTTGGACTTATAGAAAATTGTACATAGTATGAAGTATTAACCGTTGTCTGAGAGGGCCAATTTCCGAATGAATACAAAGGACCAGACCAAGTGGTATAGCCCATATTGACATTAGAATATGTGATATTACCGGCTGTTATATTGTTGTTATAAATTGTAGGAGTAATACTTGCATTGTTCCATCTTGTAAGTGCAGAAGGAGGTGTTTCAATAACATTTAAAGAAACCGAAGCCTCGTTTGAAGTACCCGTAATGTTGGCAACAGTGTATTTGAAACTATCTGTT
>QFQW01000039.1 GCA_003248755.1 Chryseobacterium sp.
TGAAAAGAAATCTATTAAAAGCAGGCTTCATTGCAGCTTTATTAACAGCAAACTTTGGTTTCGCACAAGAATACCAGTTAGACAATTTCAACCCTAGTGACAAAAGATCTATCAATGCTTTTGAGTCTAAAAAAGATTCAGTAACAACTTTTGACCATTTAAGAGTTAAAATAGGCGGAGCGTTTGCATTACAATTTCAAGGACTAAGCCACACTAACACAGCAGCACCTGTTCTTAATTCAGCTGGCGTCAACGCAAACCAATTGTTTAAAATCAGTAATAATTTCAACCTTCCAACAGCCAACTTAGACGTAGATGTGGCATTATATGACGGTGTTAATTTGCACTTACGTACATTCTTGTCTTCCAGACACCACAATGAAACTTATGTAAAAGGAGGATATTTGCAAATTGACAAGTTAGATTTTATTAAGAAAGATTTTCTTAAAGATGTCATGAAATACGCAACGATCAAAGTTGGACAAGATGAGATGAACTATGGTGATGCCCACTTCAGAAGAACAGATAATGCCTATTCCCTTACCAATCCATTCATCGCAGGAAACCTTCTGATGGACGCTTATGCTACTTTCCCTTTTATGGAAGTATATTACAGAAGGGACGGTTTCATAGGAATGGTTGGAGCTTCTAACGGAAGATTGAACCAAACCGCAACCAGTGGAACAGCACCTTCAGTATATGCGAAACTAGGGTATGACAAACAGATCAATAAGGATCTAAGAGTAAGATTAACCGGATCTATCTACAATAATGCCAACAGCTCAAGATTGGATTTTTATAATGGGGATAGAGCAGGTTCTAGATATTACTTCGTTTTGGAAAGTGCCTATGCATCCGGCACCAATGGAGCCAATACAGGAGCAGCTACTTTAAACTCAGCTAAAGTAGTACCAGATTTTGTCAATAAAATGACTGCGATCATGATCAACCCATTTCTACGTTATAAAGGATTAGAATTCTTCGGAACTTATGAAATGGCATCTGGTAGAAACCTGTCTGAAACAGATAGAAGAACCTATAATCAATATTCAGCAGAATTACTTTACCGTTTTGGAAAAGAGGACAGCTTCTATTTTGGAGGACGCTATAACCAGGCAGATGGTAAACTAATTACAGGAAATGACATCACTGTCAAAAGATACAACATCGGAGGCGGCTGGTTCATGACAAAAAATATTCTTGCGAAAGTTGAATACGTCAATCAAAAATATGACGGATATGCTACAACAAGCATCTATAATGGAGGTGAGTTCAAAGGATATATGATAGAAGCGGCCATAGCTTTCTAATATTCAGTTAACAGGAGCAGAGGAAGCCTACCGGTTTCCTCTGTTTTTAAAAATTAAATTTATAGTGAATTCACCGTAAATTTGTAAATATAAACAACAAAGAAGTCAGCACACAATGACTTTTACAAAAAAGATCTAGCTATGAAACTTTTATATTTACTTCTCGGCTTTATGACGTTATTGGTAAACGCACAGGAAAACTTCATAAAGATCAATGGTAGTACCAATATCAACAAGTTTCAGTGCGTTAATAACAAATTCAAAAATGATGGTGGCCTTTACACCTTTTCAGAAAAAAATCTTCCAAACATTGTTCTAAAAGTCACAGACTTCGATTGTGGAAACAGAATGATGACCAAAGATTTTCAAAAAATCCTGAATGCAGAAAAATATCCGAACATGATTATCAAGTTCATCAGCTTCATCAAAAACCAAGGGGGCATCAATGCACTGGTAGAAGTTAAAATGATGGATCAAAGTAAAAGATACAATATAGAATTCGATATAGAAAACAACAAGCTGATTGGGAGAAAGAATGTAAAATTCAGTGATTTCAATATCACACCTCCGAAAAGAATGGGCGGAATGATTGTCGTAAAAGATGACCTTGACCTCATCTTCAGCTTAGCAGCAAAAATTTAAAAATCAAACAAATAACTTTTTCATATAATTAGATTTTTCAGTGTAGCAATGCCAAGGGCTAGAAGTGGTATTGTGAATCGAGGAACTTGCAGACTCAGCTGCAGGTTCCTTTTTTTCGTTTCCAATTTTCAAATTCGTAAATTTGCAATGTGAATATCAATCAAGCAGACCTCAATGAATTAGAATTTCCGGAACTTCTTTCGGAAATCGCACCTTTCGCTTACTCGCCCAAAACGGCAGACAAAATAATGGAACTTCGTCCGATAGAAATTGACGAAGCAGAAATCTCTTTGAAGAAAACATCCGAATTCCTGACAAGTTTTGAAAGTTCCAACGCCATTCCTTTTGATGAATACGAAGACATCGAAGAGGAACTGAAACTGATGCTAATCGAAAATTATCGATTAGAGAACAAATCGTTTATTAAAATCAAAACGATTACGGAACAAATCGGAAAGTTGCAGAAGTTCTTTCCTCAGTTTTCAGAAACTTTTCCAACACTTTTGGAAGAAGTAAAAGATTTGGAATTCCGAAAAGAAATCATAGATAAAGTTGATAAAGTTTTCAACCGTTTTGGAGATGTCAAAAGTGAAGCTTCTGCTGTTCTGAAAACTTTAAGAACAGAAATCCAACACGCCAGAAAAGCGATTGATGAAAACTTCAATCGTTCTTTGGCAACTTATTCCGATTTTCTGGAAGACATCAGAGAAAGTATTATTGATGACCAAAGAGTTTTAGCGGTAAAATCAGGATTTAAGAAAAGAATCAATGGAAGAGTTTTAGGAATTTCCAAAACTGGTTCTATTACTTTCATGCAACCGGAAAGTGTTGTAAAACATTATTTCAAGTTAAAAGAAAATCAGGAAGAAGAGAAAAAAGAAATCGATAAAATCCTTCGTAAATTAACGACAGAACTTTCGGAATTTCAGCCTCAGCTTTCGGATTATCAGACTTATATTTTTGATTTGGACTTAATCCGGGCAAAGGCAAAATTTGCAGAAAAAGTCAACGGAATTTTGCCTAAAATCAATAGACATCAAACTTTACGTCTGAAAGAAGCATTTCATCCGTTACTTTGGATTCGAAACAAAAATGAAAACAAGGAGATTTTCCCGCAGACTTTAACCTTAACGGAACACAACAGAATTATTTGTATCTCCGGACCAAACGCCGGTGGAAAATCAATTACGTTAAAAACTGTCGGATTGTTACAATTAATGATTCAAAGTGGGATTCTTGTTCCTGTTCATCCAAAATCCGAAATGTTTTTCTTTGAGAAAATAATGACAGACATTGGTGATAATCAATCCATAGAAAATCACTTATCAACCTACTCTTCCCGACTGAAAAAGATGTCCGGAATGATTCGTGAAGCAGACAATAAAACGTTATTGTTGATTGACGAATTCGGGACGGGTTCCGACCCAGAATTAGGTGGCGCTTTGGCGGAAAGTTTTATGGAATATTTCTATGACAAGAAAAGTTTCGGAATCATTACAACACATTACACGAACATTAAATTAGTAGTAGAACAATTGCCTGCAGCCACCAATGCAGCGATGCTTTTTGATGAAAGAACACTTGAACCTCTTTATAAATTAGAAATCGGGCAAGCCGGAAGTTCTTTCACTTTTGAAGTGGCTGAGAAAAACCGAATTCCGAGATTCATTATCAAAAATGCAAGGAAGAAAGTTGAGCACGATATCGTGAACCTTGATAAAACGATTGTTAAACTTCAGCAGGAAAAATTCGAAGTTGAAAAATTGAAATCTGACTTGTCAGAAAAACGAGATTCTGTAGAAGACAAACGTGATAATCTTCAAAAACTGAATGAACAACTCCAACAGAAGTTATTTAATTTCCAAAAGCTGTACGAAGAAGAACATAGAAAACTTCAATTCGGAAACAAGATTGAAACCTTTATCGATAGCTATGTAAAAGGCAAATCGAGAAAAGATGTTGTGAAAGATTTCGTAAAAATTCTGGAACAGGAAAAATTCAGAAAAATAGGAGCAGACAAAGACGAAAGTAAACGTCTTCAGGTTGTTAAACGTAAAATCACACAACAACTCAAAAAAGAAGATGTCATCGAAAAAATTGCTGAAACCAACGAAAAGCTGGAAGAAAAACGTAAAGCAGAACGTGCTGTTTGGATGAAAGTTGGCCAACGCGTCCGGATTTCCGGAAGTACAAGCGTTGGAACGATTGAAAAGATTTCAAAAAACAAAGTCATTGTCAATTACGGAACCTTCAAAACCACGATTGATTCTGGAGAATTGGAGAGAATATAGAAAAAGCGCAAATTAATCTGCGCTTTTTTTCATTGGGAGTTATTTCTTTTGTTGTCAATGGATAAGAACCATCAAATTCCGGGAAAGACCAGAAGATTTCCTTATGGGTTTCCATTCTCCCGGAACCTTCGGAAATGAAATAATTTTGCATTATTTCCGGATTAACAATCGCTTCAAAAACTTCCGAAACAGACTTTTGAATTCCGATAGATGCTTTTGCTGTTACTTTTTCCATAATTATTTTTCGGTTAAATAATTCAGTTCTGTCACACCATTAGTGAATTGTTGAGTACTCAAAAGTTTCAGATTAATTTTCTCCTGAATGTCCACAAATAATGGAATACCTTCACCAAGAACAACCGGATTAACAAACAACCAATAACCATCAATCAAATTCTGCTGAATCAGTGAATGAGTAGCGGACGGACTTCCAAAAATTAAAATATCTTTGCCCTCTTTTTGTTTTATCTCATTGATTCTGTCTGCAAGATGATTATTAATAATTGTTGTTTTGTTTGAATCTTGACTCTTAATTGTTTTGGACAAAACAATTTTGTGTACATCTTTGTACCATCTAGAATGTTCAACATCGTGCTTACTTGCATTCAGTTTGTCAGCAGCTGTTGGCCAGTAACTTTCCATCATCTGATAAGTCACGCGACCATACATTGCCGTATCACTTTCGCTAATACGTTGAGCTACAAAATCAAAAATCTCTTCATCAACTTTTATCCAATCCATTTCTCCGTTTGGACCTGCAACATAACCGTCTAGAGATATGTGCATAAAAGAAATTATTTTTCTCATTATTGACTATCCTTCGTAGCCAGCATCTTTGCTGTAATTCACCATCCAATAAACACCGTATTTGTCTTTGAAGCTCCCAAAGTAATCGCCCCAAAACTGGTCTTCCATTGGCATTTCTATTTCTCCGCCTGCAGAGAGCCCGTTAAAAATCCGGTCTGCTTCTTCTCTGCTTTCCGGGAAAATAGAAATGTAATTTCCATTTCCTTGATTCAGTTTGTGTCCCATGGACGGAACGATATCCGAAGCCATCAAAAGGTCTTTGCCGATTGGCAATGCGATGTGCATTACTCGGTTTTTCTCATCTTCTGAAAGATGTTCGGTTCCCGGAGCATTTCCCATTTTCATTACACCGCCTATGAATTCTCCACCGAAAACGGATTGATAAAATTTGAAAGCTTCTTCTGCTTTACCGTCAAAATTGAGGTATGAATTTAATTTTGGCATTTTTTAATTTATTTTGAATTTTGTTATTAACTAAACCACAAAAGTCACAAGAGGAAGAGTTTATTTAAGGCATTTCAGTAAATCTTAAATTCTTAATGTTGAATAAAAATTAATGATTTTTCAAGCTTTTGTGACTTTTTGGTTAATATTATATTTAATGTTCCTGAACTTTCTCCGGGTCGTCGTAATTAATCATCCATTGGATTCCGAATTTGTCTTGCCACATCCCGAAGTAAGCACCCCAAAATGTGTCCTGAAGTTCCATCGTCACTTTTCCACCTTCGGAAAGTTTATCGAACAATTTCTTAGCTTCATCTTTGGAATCTGCTTTGATTGCGATTGAAAAATCATTCCCGTTTCTATACTCGCCCATTCCGGGTAGAGAATCACTTCCCATAATCACAGTTTCCGCAGAAATCGGAAGGGAAACGTGCATTATTTGGTTTTTATATTCGTCTGCCAATGGAGGCATTCCTTCCTGAGCCGGCATATCGCCAAAACGACTCCAAAATGGAACTTGGGTTCCGAATGCAGATTCATAGAATTTGAAAGCTTCTTCACACTGACCATGAAATGTAAGATAAGGATTGACTGCTGCCATAGTTTTATAGTTTATTTATTGAGTTTTTAAATTAATTTTCAGAAAGATTTTTTATCACTTCCAATCCTTTATTGAATCCATTATCAAACATGTCTTTGAATTCATCATTAGAATCAACTTCCACTTTAAGTGTTGTTTTTCCATTGTTTTCTTCCAGATAGTAAGCTTCCAAACTTCCGTTCCAAGCCTTTACTTTTTCAGAATCCACATCTTCTACTCCGTTATGAAGTTCACCAATATGTTTGAAAATCAAATGTTTTGGTTCTTCGATACGTTCTATCGTGCTGACCATTCCGTTTTTCTTGCTTGAATCTGTGAAATAGGTTTTACCACCAACTTGCCAATCGGTTACCATATTCGAATCAGGACTGAAATAATAGGTCCATTGAGAATAAGTTTTCTCATTCCACAAAATATCCCAAATTTTTTCTGCCGGTGCATCAATTTCGATTTGATATTTTAATTTTTTCATAGTGTTTTAATTTTATGAGTTATAAGCGTCTTCGATATCTTGGATGATGATTTTCTTCATTTTCATCATTGCTCCAAAAGCTTTCTGAGCTTTCTCAACTTCATGAGTATTGGTCAATTCTATTAATCTGTGTGGAACAATCTGCCAACTGAAACCATACTTATCTTTCAACCAACCACACATACTTTCTTCACCTTCTTTCGTGAATTCGTTCCAATAATAATCGGTTTCATCTTGGTCTTTTGTCATGATGGTTATGGAAGTTCCTTCTGTAAATTGGGCTTTGTGGTCGTGGGAACTGTCCATTGCCATCATCACATAATCATTGATAATAAACTGAGAATGTGCTATATTTCCAGCAATATCGCCTTGACCTTCTTGATATTCCATCACGCCTTCTATCTCAGAATTTGGGAAAATAGTTGTATAATACTTTAAAGCTTCTTTGCATTTTCCAGAATTTTCTCCAGTGAACATCATTACCGGAGAAAACTTCTGTTTTGCTTTCTCGATTCCAAGATACAATTGCCAAGAAATCCCGTATTGGTCCTCTACCCAAGCATATTTTTCGCTCCAAGCATAAGAATCCAATTCCATCATTACTTTTCCTTTTTCAGCAAGTCTGTGATAATAGCTTTCCACTTCTTCGGCAGAGTCGCACATCATCATTAATGATAAAGTCAGATTGGGTTTGAACATCGGACCAGCATTAAGGAACATCAATTTTTGACCTTCGATTTCTATATTGATGACCATTGGTGTATCAACCGTAATCTTTGAATTTTTGAAAATAGACGTGTAAAATTCTGCGGCCTCTGCCCCGTTTTGGTTGAACCAAAAACAGGGAAATATATTGTTGTTCATTTTTAGATTTTAGAAATTAGATATACTTTTGTAATCTTCGAAATTTTAACACAAAGTCAACAAAGTATTTTTTTAAATGTAAATTGTCCCTAAATACTTTCTGAGTAATTCCTGAAATTATCCAGAATTGCCTGCCATCCTTGTTGCTGCATTTCCAACGAATTTTGATTTTCCGGTTCGAAGTATTCTGTAACTTTTGTTTTATCATCAGCCAACTTTTCGAAAATGATTTCAACTTTACGGCCATCTTCTATATGATATTTTATCAGCTCATTCTCCTTTACCCCATCATAAGTCCCAACAAAATCGAAACCGAAGCTACCATCTTTCGCCTGCATTCTGACTTCTAGTTTTCCTCCGACTTTCAAATCGTTTTTTGCTAAAGGACATTCCCAACTTTCGTGGGCAAAATTCCATTTGGTAATATGTTCCGGGTTATTGAAAAAGTTCCAAACGTCGTTGATTGGTTTATTGATTTCTGTCGTTACTGTTATTTTATTCATTTTAATTTGTTTATTTCAAAGTTAAATTTATTTTGATTCCAGCAACTTGCCTTAGGGCAACTATTAGCTTTAAAACAAAAAACCACCCTTAAAAGAGTGATTTTCAATATATTTATTTTATAAAATTCAAAGGATATTTCACATTGCTATAACCATCAATACTCGCCTTGAGTGAACCAACCGCCAATTCTGCTTTGATGAGGACAGGAACCCTATTCTGGTCATTGGTCACCCACATTGTGACGCCTTCTTTTTCTTTAAAAACTCTTCCGCTCATGACAGAAGGAATGATTTTAAGGCAATTGATTTTACCAAATTTAGTCGATAGATTCTCCGTTCCTACAACTCTTATCTGAAAAGGAAACAATTCGTCATCAATCCAGACACTCATTTTAATGACACTTCCGACTTTCAGATTTTCTGAAGACTGACTTCTCAAATAATAGAAACAAGACAATATATCCTGAACATCATTCGGAACTTTTACCGTTTTTGCAGGTCTGTCCGTATGTTTTTTATCAACTAAAACCAGTGTGTTATTTGCAGGATTGAAAGTGCTTTGCAAATGCTGTGTATAACTTCCTTCAGAAACATTTCTCACATAGAATAATGGTTCTTTATTCTCATTAATATAACTTTCGTAAACATCTTCCACTTTGAAAAAAGCCTTCGCTGCGCCACTCGTTTTACCTACACCTCTCACATAAAAAGCAGGCTGACCTTTGTAAGATGTCTTAGTCGTAGACAAAGTCGCATTACCAGCCGTAATAAAACCATAATGGATTCTGTAGCTCAAAACCTCTCCAGCATTGATGTTATCAAACTGAGCCGAGGCTGGCGCAAAAAAGAAAATAGTAAAAAGAAAAAGAAGATTCTTCATTAATTGTTGTTTATAAATAATCTAAGACAAATTATCTGCCAAATTTAAAAAACAAAACCCTTCTGTTGCGAAGGGTTTTGAAAATATGTATTAAAATTACATAATATTTGTACCGTCCGGAATGACCGCATTTTTCTTCACAACTACAATTCCGTCTTTGATAGAATGTGTATCGTAATCGCCATCCGGATGATGTTTACCTCCAATGATTCTCACATTATTCCCGATATAACAGTTCTTGTCAAGAATCGCTTTGTCGATATAACAGTACTTGCCGATTCCCATACTTGTTTTTCCTTCAATCTCGTTGTTGGCAACTTCTTGAGCAGTTTGATAGTAATCCGCTCCCATTACATAGGAATTCACAATGGTGGTTCCCCTGTCAACTCTAGTCCTGTTTCCGATGATGCAATTTTCAATCTTATCTGCTAAAATGATACAGCCGTCTCCAAAAATCGTTTTGCTTACATAAGAACCATTGATTTTTGAAGGAGGCAGCATTCTTGCTCTCGTATAAATCGGATTGGAACTGAACAAATTGAACTGAGGTAAATCCTGAGCCAAGTCCAAGTTAGCTTCGTAAAATGACTCAATCGTTCCGATATCTGTCCAATAACCATCGTATTGATAACTCAAAACATTCAAATTTCCGATAGAAGCCGGAATGAAATCTTTTCCGAAATCATCGCCTTCGTGTTCCGAGAACAGTTTTCTCAAGACATTTTTTGTAAATACATAGATTCCCATAGAAGCCAGATATTCTTTACCTTGAGATTTGCTTTCTTCGCTGGTTTCGGATTTCCAGTCTGCCAAAACATCCAGACTTGGTTTCTCTGTAAAAGCGGTAATGTTGCCTTCTTCATCAGCTTTCATAATTCCAAAACCTGTGGCATCTTTCGCATTAACAGGAATAGTAGCGATAGTAATATCTCCGCCCTGTTCTTTATGGAAATTAATCATTTTTTGGAAATCCATCTGGTAAAGCTGGTCTCCGGAAAGAATCAAGATATATTCATATTCATACTTTTCAAGATGTTTCATCGTTTGACGAACGGCATCTGCTGTTCCCTGATACCAATTTTCATTTTCAACATTCTGTTCCGCAGCCAGAATATCCACAAAACCTTTGCTGAAAATATCAAAGTGATAAGAGTTCTTGATGTGGGAATTCAATGATGCTGAATTGAACTGGGTCAAAACCAGAATCCTGTTAAGGCCTGAATTAAGACAATTTGAAATTGGAATGTCCACCAAACGGTATTTTCCTGCAATTGGAACTGCTGGTTTGGACCTTGTGTAAGTCAATGGAAACAATCTCGTTCCTCTTCCGCCTCCCAAAACTATGGAGATTACGCTTTCTTTCATAGATGTGCTGGTTATATATTATTTTCTGTTATTTATTATAAAGCTAAGAAATCCTGCCAAATATTAAGCCAATGTTAACAAAATAATTGCTTATTTAAGATTTAAATCAATAATTATACATTTCCAGATAATTCTTCGCTGACTTTTCCCAAGAGAAATCAAACGACATATTACTGTAAATCAAACCTTTCATCAAGTCTTTTTGACTATAGATATGTAATGCTCTTTTGATTGCAAAAACTGCATCATCCGCTCCAGCATTTGTAAAATTAAGTCCGCTTCCCCCAGTCGAAATATCCTGAACCGTATCTCGTAAACCTCCTGTATATCGCACAATAGGAATTGTTCCGTATCGCATAGAGTACATCTGATTCAGTCCGCAAGGTTCTACCCGGCTTGGCATTAGCAAGAAATCTGCCGAAGCATAAATCTGATGGGACAAATATTCTTTATAACCTAAATCCAAAGCAAAATTCACATTGAATTTATATTGTAATTCTTTCAATCTGTTTTCAATCTGTTGATTTCCTGAACCAAGTACAATGATATTGAGTGAACCATTAGTTTCCTGAATACCTTTCTCAACAATCTCCGGTAAAAGGTCAGCTCCTTTTTCGCCTGCAAAACGTCCTATGAACCCGAAAAGTGGAAGATTTGGATTAAGTCCATACTCTGCACAGATTACTTTTTTATTTTCCCATTTTCCTTCCTCTGCATAATCTTTATTATAATTGAATTTCAGCATATCGTCAGTCTGCGGATTCCATACTTCCGTATCGATTCCGTTGATGATTCCGAAAGCTTTTTTTCTTTCCTGATTCATCAATGGTTCCAAGCCCTGGAAGCTATAAAATAACTCTTCCAAATAACCGCCTGAAACCGCATTGAAAGCGTTGCAGGATTTTATCATCGCAGCCATAGGATTAATTCTTCCGCTCCAATCCAAAAGTCCCGAATGAACTCCCTCAAAATGTGGAAGGAAGCTGGACATCTGCCAATCCATACTGCCCTGATATTCTCCATTATGGATTGTTCCAATAGTTTTAACACCCTTCAGAAAGCTGAATTCATAACAATGTTCTATCATAAAAGGTACAAGTCCCGTGTGATAATCGTGGCAATGTAAAATATCCGGACGAATCTGCATCGCACTCAGCCAATGCAAAACACCGTGCTGAAAAGCTATGAACTGCTGACTCTCATCCCAATATCCATAAACGTTTTCCCTGTCCAGCAATCCAGGAATCTTTACCAAATAAAGGTCAAATCCCAAAACATTGCTTTTCTCTTTGAAAACCTGAACCTGATACATATGAAACGACTGATGAATAAAACCATCAAACACAATCTCAAAGTCGTGGTTATAGAAAAACGGTTTGTTGTACCAAGGCATTATTACACTTGCATCCAGACCCATTTTATTTTGATATTTCGGCAAAGCTCCTACTACATCTGCCAGTCCACCGACTTTTGCAACAGGATAACATTCCATAGAGAGGTGAAATATTTTCATATCAGATTTCTATTATCTTTTCTTGACTAATTATTTTTTACGTTTTAAAAAATCTGCAATTTTGGATTTCTTAATCAATTTACTTTGTTTTAATACCAATCCTGATAATGGCGGCAATTTAATGATGATTGAATTTTGTCTATTATTCCAGCCTTCATCTAATCTTTGAGAAATAACCGCTTCTACTCCGCTTCCGCTATATTTTTCTTCATCAGAATTTAAAATGACCTTCCAATCTGTATTTTCATCAACACCAATTCTATAATCAAAACTGTTAGGTGTAAGATTCAGAATGGTCATCAGAACTTCTTTCTCGTTTTTACTTTTTCTCAAGTAAATAAAAATCGAGTTGTCTCTGTCGTCTCCGTCCACCCATTCGTAACCATAAGGAGAGAATTGAAGTTCATATAAAGACGGATGTGTCTTGTATAGAAAATTCAAATCCCGAACAAACTCCTGAAGATTCTTATGAACAGGATATTGAAGCAAATGCCAGTCGAGAGAACTTGTGAAATTCCATTCGTTGGTTTGGGCAAATTCGTCACCCATAAAAAGAAGCTTCGTTCCCGGATTTGTAAACATATATACATACATCGCACGTAGATTCGCAAACTTCTGCCATTCATCACCCGGCATCTTGTAAATCAGACTGCTTTTTCCATGCACAACTTCATCGTGAGACAACGGCATCATATAATTTTCATTATACATATAGGTGCTCGTGAACGTGATTTTGTTGTGATGATATTTCCTGTTGATCGGGTCTTCTTTGAAATAATCTAATGTATCGTGCATCCAGCCCATCATCCACTTCATCCCGAAACCGATTCCGTCATCATGAACGGGTTTGGTTAATTTTGGAAAATCGGAACTTTCTTCTGCAATAGTCTGAACATCGGGAAATTCTTTATAAACCGCCGTATTGAAATCCTGCAAAAACTGCTTCGCTTCCAAGTTTACATTTCCTCCGTAGATATTTGGTTCCCATTCTCCATCGTTTCTGGAATAATCGAGATGTAGCATTGATGTTACCGCATCCACACGCAATCCATCAGCGTGATATCTATCTAGCCAAAATATGGCATTTGAAATCAGAAATGATTTGACTTCCGGTCTTCCGTAATTGAAAATATAGGATTTCCAATCGGGATGAAAGCCTTTTCTCGGGTCTTCGTGTTCATACAAAAATGAGCCATCAAAACGATGTAATCCATTGGCATCACCCGGAAAATGAGACGGGACCCAATCCAGGAAAACACCGATATTATTTTTATGAAGCTCAGAAATCAAGTACATCAATTCCTGCGGTCCTCCAAATCTTGAAGTCGCCGCATAGAATCCGGTAATTTGGTAACCCCAACTCGGGTCATAAGGATATTCCATAACGGGCATAAATTCTACATGCGTAAAATTCATTGCTTTGAGATATGGAACCAATTTGTCTGCTATTTCTCCATAACTCAAAAATCTGTCCGGATTTCCCGGGTCGCGCATCCACGAACCAAGATGCATTTCGTAAACCGAAATCGGAGATTCAAGGCTATTATAACGCCAGCGTTTTTCCATCCAGTCTTTGTCCTGCCACTCGTACCAAGTAGTGCAAACTGCGGAACCTGCCTGCAAAGCATTCTCAAAACAGAGTCCGTACGGGTCAGCTTTTTCCAACAAAATCCCCTCTGTTGTCCTAATTCCGTATTTGTAAACTTCTCCAAAATCCAAATTGGGAATGAAACCTTCCCAAATCCCGGATTGGTCCCAACGCCCTGCCAACTTGTGCGAAAAAGAATCCCAATTGTTGAAATTTCCCATTACGGAGACTTCTGTTGCCGCAGGTGCCCAAACGGCAAAATAAACCCCGGAAACACCATCTACCTCAATCTTGTGTGAGCCGAACTTTTCGTAAAGCCTTGTGTGTTTTCCCGAACGGAAAAGATAGATATCGAAATCGGAAAATAAAGAATAGGGCTGAACCGACATAGGTATAAATGATAATTGATGATTGATGAATGATTTTTTAATCATTCATTTTATAGCTTTACCAAGATAGATAAATAAATTGATACAGGATATATAGAATTTGTTAATAAGTATTAAAGTTTACGGCTGGAATATTTGAGTTTCCATAATCATTATCAGTTCATTATTCTACGTCAATAGTTTTTTAGTATTTTAAGCCGAATTTAAGTACAAAACCTGCAGAGAACGATAATCATAGCAAATCAAGAGGACTTTTTATTTTGACTCTGCTTACACCTGTAATATGGGTGTAGATTTCTGTGGTCTTGATATTGTTATGTCCCAGCAGCTCTTTGATAATTCTGATGTCTGTTCCATTTTCCAAAAGATGTGTGGCATAGGAATGGCGAAGCGTATGAACTGATGCCGGCGAAATGATGCTGGCTTTGTTAATTGCATTTTTGAGAATCTGCTGAACGCTGCGTTCCGAATATCTTTCTCCAGAATGCCCTTCAAATAGATAAATTTGAGGCTGATAGACTTTATAATATGTCCGCAGAAGCTCCAGAAGCAAAGGTGAAAGCATTACCACTCTATCTTTTTTACCTTTTGCCTGACGGACAAGGAGAACATTCTCACGTGTTTTGATATCTGATATTTTAAGTTCCAATACTTCACTGAGTCTTAATCCGCAAGAATATATGGTGGTTAGGATTGCCTTATGCTTGATGTTTTCTGTAATGTCGAGGATTTTTTCACTTCTTCTTTTGTGAGGAACTTGGGAAGCTGATGTTCTTTTCTTTTGGGGTATAGGTGTTTGAGATTGATTTGGCGTTGGAAAATCTCTTTGTAGAATTTGGTAATAGTGGCAATCATTGCTTTTTGGTAGGACTGCCCTATTTTCTTCTTCTCTACCAGCCAGATGATAAAATCTTCCAATTGTTTCTGGGTTATATCTTCAGGTTTATGCTTGGATGAGACTTTGAGAAAATAAGTAAGATGAGAGGTGTAGGTTTTGATGCTTCTGTCTGCATATCGCTGCATCCGAAGAATAGTGACAAACTGTTCTGTAAGGTTTTGATTAATCATCATTATTGCGTTTATCCAAATTTAAAAAAAATAATCATATCATTTACAAATACTTATGAAAAATTTCAAAGACGATAAGCGCAATTGGATATATTTTGTATTGGCGCAATGCGTATATTTGAGAGTTATACGAATAATCAAATTCAAAAATCCAATTTGCACCTAATTATACTATTAATCAAATAGTTAAAAAATAAATAAACGCAGATTAAAGCATAAAAAAGCAAGGAAATGTTAGGTTTGTTGTACTAAAAGTTGTACCTTAGTACTCGGTTGCATCGCTTTGAAACATCAGTAAAATAAATGGTTTCATCCAATTGCACTCATTGAGTTTAGTAAGTACAACAATCTAATACTTCTTTATTATGGCTTCAATTAAATTAGTTCTGCGTACACAGCAGGAAGACGCCACAGGTCAAAGCCCTATTTACATCCGGTTGATTAAAGACCGAAAAGCCAAATTTGTAGCAACCGGCGTTAAAGCCAAAGCAAGCGAATGGGATGATGAAAAGCAAAGGCTAAAGAAAAATTACACCAACAGTGCCAGGATGAATGCTTTCCTTTCGCAAAAGGTTGCCGATGCAGAAGCACAGGTAGCCGACCACGAAAGAACCAAAAAATCAGTTTCAGCACGCAAGCTTAAAGAAGCCATTAAAGGGAAAACAGACCCTAATTTCTTCGAGTATTGCGAAAAGAGATTGGAAGTATTGAAAGGCATCGTTTCTTACCGTACTACCGTTATTTATGGCGTTTACATCAACAAGTTTCAAAAATTCTTAGGACATCGGGAGTTTTATTTCTCGGATATCAATGTGGGTATTCTGAACGATTATGCAACCTACTGCAAAAAGAAATTGAAAAATGGCAACACCACTATTTTCAGCTCAATCAGAATTTTGAGTTTCTTTTACAACGATGCAATGGAAGAAGAATTGATTGAAATGGCACCCTCTCCTTTCTACAAAGTCAATATTTCTAAAAGCAAGGTAGAACGCCAATACCTCAACAAAAAGCAGATTGAAGAATTAGAAAATTTAGATTTAAGCCAAAGACCAAAAGCCCAGGTGCATCGGGATATGTTTTTGTTCAGTGCCTTTGGTGGCGGTTTGCGTATCAGCGATGTGATGCTGTTGCAGTGGAAATGTTATGATGAAGAAACCCAAAAGATTACCAAGGTTATTCAGAAAACGCAGAAACAACACAGTTTCAGATTAGGTGCGAAATCGATTGTCATTCTCAACAAATACAAACCTAAAACCATAGACCCCGAAGCTTTTATTTTTCCTGTTTTAGAACATCCAGAAAAGATATTTGCCGATGAAATTCACAAGAGTACACGCATCCGTTCCAAAATCCGCTTGGGCGATGTGCATCTGAAGAAAATGGGCGAAGATTTGAAATTGCCATTCAACCTGCATTTCCATTTAAGCCGTCATACCTTTGCTACCAATGCTTTGAGCAACGGAATGCGGATTGAATACGTGAGCAAATTACTCGACCATTCTTCCATCCAACAAACACAGGTGTATGCCAAAATTGTGAGCGAGGAATTGGATAATGCGGTGGATAAATACATTAATTAGAAGTTTTATTTTTCAACACGTATATCAATTTCCTCAACTCATTCATCACATTTTACAAAAATTTTCAAAACCAAACCCAGAAAATCCCCGAAACCTTAAATAAAAAACTGGGGATAATATTAATTTTGCACCACTTATAAAATATATTATAATTGACAATGAATTTTATTGAACACATAAATCAACAAATTTCACTTTCTCAAACAGCATCTGATGATTTGACAAAATGCATCCGTAGAAAAATTTATGAAAAAAAAGAACTCATACTTCCTGTCGAAAGTTTGTCTAAGAAAATCTATTTTATTGAACAGGGAACAGCGAGGGTTTTTTATGCTAAAAAAGATAAGGATGTAACGCTTCATTTTTTGCAGGCAAATGGAATAGGTTTACCTGTAGATAGCATATTTTACAATCAGGTTTGCAAATTTGGGATTGAAGCTTTATCTAAAACCACAGTTGTTACTATTGCGTATGACAAATGGGAAACGATAGCCAATACCGATGTTGTTATCCAAAAATTTGCTCAAAGATTAATGATAGATTATATAAAAAATGCTACTGATAGAATTTACAATCTGAAGTTTCAAACACCAAAAGAACGGTATGACACTTTGCTCAACGAGTTTCCTTCCATTTTTCTGGAAGCATCGTTAGGACATATTGCATCTTATTTGGGCATTACACAAGAAACATTAAGTAGGCTTCGGGCAAGAAAATAAATGACATCGTTTTTTGATTTCAATCAAAAATAATTCTATTGTACTTCAGGAAATTTGCAACATAAAATTTGTAAATACAATGATAAAAATTACTGCAATAGAAACAGGAAAAGCAGTTTGTAAAACAGCTCAGGTAACCGGCAAAGAAGGGCGCTCGCCAATAGGCAGAAAAATAGACATTTTCAGGGATAAGTTTTTTGTGAAACCATTGCCTATTCTGGCTTTTTTGATAGAACACCCCGAAGGAAATTTTCTAGTGGACACAGGCGATACTGCTAAGAATTCCGTACCAGGTTATCTTCCTAAATGGAACCCGTTTTTCACAAAAATGGTATCTATAAAAGTAGCCCCTACAGAAGAAATCGGCTTTAAGTTAAATCAATTAGGAATAAATCCTGCTACTGATATTGAAGCAGTAATCCTTACGCATTTTCATCACGACCACGCAGGTGGATTGGACCATTTTCCACACAATAAGATTATAGGTAGCCGTGAAAACTATAAAGAAGCCAGAAGCTTTAAAGGAAAAGTGGCAGGTTATCTTCCGCAACGAATGCCCACTTGGTTAAAGCCAGAATTAATAGACTTTACTCGCAATCCTGTTGGAGATTTTACAGCATCTTATCCTATTACGAAGGATGGAAGCATATTTTTAGTTCCTACGCCGGGACATTGTACCGGACATTTATCCGTTGTTGTAAGAGATAAAGACATCACTTATTTTATTGCAGGTGATGCTTCGTATAACGAAGAAAACATCCGAGACGAAAAAACAGATGGCGTAACATTTAAACCTGATGTAGCATTGAAAACATTAAAGGCAATTAAAAATTTCGCTTTAAACGAGCCTACTATTTTACTTCCTTGCCACGACCCAAATAGTGTAAATAGATTATTAAACCGACAAATTTATAAATAATGATTACTGAAAAGAGAATATACAACATAGAAAGGGGTTTTCATTAGGTCGGTTGAGGTACAAAGTTGAACAGAAGCTTTCTATTAGACTTTGATTATAAATTTTAGCTTTTGTACTTAGATTTCATAACCAAATAATTAAGCCTCAAAATATTAATCATATTCTATATCTTAAGTTGGAATAGTTAAAATTAAGATGTCACAAAAAATTCAAATAAAATCCTTCGTTCAATTTCCTGAAAAAACGACTATTTCAAAAGAACAGTTGGATAATGTTTTGTTTGATATTTTAGATGAAAATGCTAATGATAATATTGCTTATTGTAGAGCTTTAATAGATAAATTAATTTCAATTCCTTATGCTCAGCTTCCCGATTTCTTTTCATATCATTCCAATTTAATTTCCGACCCGATAAAATGGTTGAATAAATTTGAAAAATTGATTTCAGAGAATGAAGAAATGTTTCATACCACCAATAATGATGGTAGGATGATGAAGTGTTATACAATCATTGAAAGTAGGCGAAAAGAATTAGATATTTTGTGTAGTAGACACATCAAGACTAAGCCACCAATGCAGTACATCAATGCAGAGTGTGAAGAAAGATATTTTTGTTTCAGAGAAGTAAAAAATGCAGTAAATGGTATGGAAAGCAATACCGATAAAATTATGTTTTTAACCAAAGAAAAATTTGATTTTGAACAAGCAAGCATAGATTTCATTAATCCTAAATTACCAGATTATTCAGACCAATGCCAAAAAGAGATAGACCAGATACAGCACCTCATACGCTTAACCGATGAATTTTCTAAAGAACAAATGCAAAAGAACTCCAACGGACTTCCATTCAATAAACTCAAAATAAATTGTAATATCAACCAATTGGTAGATATATTTTATCAACTACACAGAGAATTATTTACCGACGGAAAACCTATAATTGATGGTAGTATTAATGATATTGTTGCAGTAATTGTAAATTGTTTTGTAGATAAAGACGGCAAAGAATTAAGTCCCGAAACCGTAAAAACAATGCTCACACCATCCAAGACCGATAAACGCCCCAAACCCCACAAGCGAATAGACATTGATAAATTACTGTAAATAAATCTTGTCCCGAAAGACCATTTCGGGACATTTTGACTTTCAGCCATTGCATTCCTTTGCTTCCATAATCATAAAATTATTGACAAATGGAAGCAATTATCTTAAGCAAAGACCAATACGCAGAATTGGTAGCAAGGTTAGACGAAATCACAACACGTCTCAATGCCAAAAACGAACCTAAGAAAGACACTTTTTTAGACAACCAGGAGTTTCTTATCCTGATGAAAATCTCCAAACGCACCGCTCAAACCTGGAGAGATGAAGGACGTATTTCTTTCTCCCAAGTCGGCAACAAAATTTACTACAAACTTTCAGATGTAGAAAAACTCTTGAACGAGCATTACAACAAGTCTTTTTCAAAGAAATAAATCTAACATCTAATGTCTAAAATCTAATAACTGAAAGTTATGGTAGTAAGTATTTTTAAAAACTTCAATGAGGTGGTGCAAAACCAAAAAATCATTGAGGTATTGGAAGACATCAAAACAGGTAAATACAAAAACGTGATTACCTATTTGAGAAAGTCGTTGGCAGAAAGCAAGATGGAAGCTTACGAAAGGGCAAAGAAATCTTTGCCCGCTTTCACACCTTCGGCGTGTTTCAAAGGCGGTAGAAAATTAGAATTTATCACGGCTTACACGCAAATGGTAGTGTTGGATATTGACAAAATTTCCAAAGAACAATTGACCAATGCTAAAGCATTGGCAAGCCAATCGCCTTATACATTCGCATCGTTCACAAGTCCATCGGGCAATGGTTTAAAGATTTTTGTAAAAGTAAATTCATCGCAGGAAAACCATAAAGATGCTTTCCTTGCTTTGCAAAAATACTATGAAGAACTATTGGCTTTGCCAATAGACAAATCCGGCAAAGACGTTACACGACTTTGTTTCGTGTCTTTTGACACGGATTTATTTCTGAATGAAAATGCAAGCATTTTCCCTATTATTTCTACTGAAGATTTGCGACCATTCATTGAGCAAAATTCAGAAGCAATCGACGAGCCTACAACCATTGCAAGCAATGGTTTCCCTTTGGGAAATTCATTGGATAATTACCTGCCCATCTATGAACACTGCGTAAGATTTACCGAGAAAAAAGAAAGTTACATCAATGGCAATCGTAATAATTTTGTTCATTTATTAGCTTGCAATCTCAACCGAAAAGGCGTGCCATTGCCTGCGTCAATGGGCTTTATTTTGTCCGATTACAATTACGATGCGCAGGAAGTAATGACCACCGTAAACAGTGCCTACAAAAATGTGGTAGAACACAACAAAAGCAACGCATCCATTTCGCCAAAAGGCGAAATTTCCGAGCCATCCAAGAGCGAAAAATCATCTAACGATGATTTGGAAGAGGAAGAAGAAAAACCCAGTTTTATTGACCGTTTGGAAAACTTTTTAAACTTCCGTTATAGCTTTCGCTATAACATCGTTACCGGAAAATTAGAATATAAAGCAACCAAAGCTACACTTTGGAAACCCGTTACGGATTTCGTTGAGAACTCAATCCTGCGGGAGATTTTAAAAGCAAAAGTAAAATGCAATATCAATACGCTTCGCAATTTATTGCATTCCGATTATTGCCAGCAATACGACCCATTCAAAGATTATTTTGATGATTTAAAAACCAATGAAGATGAAACCGACCACATCCTAAACCTTGCCAATACCATAACTACAACAAAGCCAGAATTGTGGCAAGTGTGTTTCAAAAAATGGTTTGTAGCAATGGTAGCCTGCGTTACCAACGAAAAAGCCATCAACCAAACAGTAATCGTTTTCAGCGGAAAACAAGGCGTAGGAAAAACAACGTGGATAGAAAAACTCATTCCAAAACCATTGAAAGATTATATGTTTTCAGGAACCATCAATCCAAACAATAAAGACACTTTAATCCACTTGGCAGAATGTATGTTGATTAACTTGGATGAATTAGAAAATCTGAACCGTACCGAAATCGGTACGCTCAAAG
The DNA here is from genome assembly GCA_003248755.1 of Chryseobacterium sp. Classification (GTDB taxonomy): domain Bacteria; phylum Bacteroidota; class Bacteroidia; order Flavobacteriales; family Weeksellaceae; genus Epilithonimonas. The sequence goes on from QFQW01000039.1 coordinate 21,043, forward strand.
AGCTTATTACAAAAACGCACATCCGAATGCGAAAAGCCTATGGTCATAATAATGAAAGCCTGCCACGCAGGGCTTCCTTTGCAGGCAGTGTAAACACTGCCCAATTCTTAAACGACACCACCGGCTCACGCCGTTTCCTCTGCTTTGAAGTAGAGCATATCGAATACACCCACAACATTGATATAAATTTGGCTTATGCACAGGCAAAGAAATTGTATAAAGAAGATTTTCGTTATTGGTTTAACCAGGAAGAAATCAAGGAAATCAACGCCAACAACGAGCAATACCAAATCCGAAGTCCTGAAGAAGAATTGTTGTTAACTTGGTTTGATTTAGCAGACAGAGAAACCGCAAACGCTTTCCTCAACACCTCACAAATAGGAGCCAAATTAGCAGATAAAGCAAAACTGAACATCACAGACGGTACGGTTATGAAGTTGGGCAAAGCCTTAAAGAAACACGGCTATTTACGACTATCCAAAAAGAACGGTTATGTGTATGCCGTAAGGGAATTGACTTGGGACGAAGTAGAAAACAAAAACCGGGAAAAAGAACCACCACCCGAACAACCAAAACCACCGGAGCAATCTAAATTCAGATTTGATAATTCTTAAAGGTGCATTCTGCACCTTTTTTCATTTGTTAGCGTGGATAAGTAGGATAAGCATTTTTGAACAGAAACATTTTTCAATTTTTAGCTTCGCTAAAAAACGAGCCAAAACAAATCTTTTAAATGCAAACGAAAACCTACGGTTTACCGTTTTGCATTCTTTTAATCGGATAAATCCGATTTTTATTTCTACGAAATAAAAAATAATCTTTTTGGCAGAATGTACTTATCCTACTTATCTTCCTATTTTATGTTACATTTTAAATGCCGTTTAAACGCTGTTTAAATGGCTGTTTTATGAAAATTTTTCTATAACTTTACCCTCGATAATTTCCGCCTTTATTGCGTTATACAAACAATATAATCAATGACTTATGTAGATTTCTTTTCTAATTTAGGTTTTGACTTCAATACTGATTTGAAGGCAAAGGCTATTGATATTGAGAAAGAAGCTACTTTATACAAAAAACTTGAGAATTCAGTTTTTTACTATAAAAGTCCTAACAATACCAATACTTCCTTTTATCTAATTACTTCTTCTTTAGAAACCACCGAACTTGAGCATTTTAGAAAGTACGTTTGGAATAAGAATGATGCTGATATAATTTTCTATTTTCCCAATGAGGCGGAAGAGGTAGTAATGTACTACGCAAAATACTCGCCTAAGTTTTCAAATAAGGAAAGTGTTTTAGAGGTTTTTTCAACTACAGAAAAGGATTTAGACACCATAGATAAAATTAAACATTGGCAGTTTGATAGTGGTGTGTTTTGGTTAAATTATCGTTCGTTTATTAATAAAACAAAGTACAAAGGGATTGACAAAGAATTAGTTGCTACATTAAAAGCCTTAAAGGAGCAGTTAAATCAGTTATTATTACAATCCATCTCTGATGACAATACTCGTAACGAAGTAGTACAGGCTTTAATTGATAGAACACTTTACATTAAGTATTTAGAGGATAACCATATTATCAACTCCTATTTTTTTGGTCACTATTTTAATGATGCCACGCTCAACTATGAGAAATTATTAGAAAATAATGCTAAAAAAGACATCAATGAATTGTATAGTATCATACACGAGATATTCAACAATTCACTTTTTGATACTCCAAAAATTGACGAAAAGTATTTAACAAGCGAGGTTTGCAGTATTATAGCAAAGTCTTTTAACCACAATGTAAGTACAGGGCAATTAAGGCTATTTGATTTTAGGTTTGACGTTTTACCTGTTGAATTTATAAGTTACATTTATGAGGTCTTTTTGTCTGAAAAGCAGAAAGAAAATGGCATATATTATACCCCTAAAAAATTAGCTCAGCTAATTGTTGATGATGTAATAAAAGAAGATAAAATAGGTTCAATTTTGGACCCTTCAAGTGGGTCGGGAATGTTCTTGATTACAGGATATCAAAGGCTTTTAGAAATTGCCCAAAAGCAGAAGTTAGAGCCACAAGACAGTATCGGAAAGATAAAATACCGGACACAGCTTTTGTCTGAAAATATATTTGGAATAGAAAAAGAATTAACCGCTCAACGATTTACGTTGTTCTCTCTTTCTTTACAGATTTTTATCGGGATTAATCCGGAAGAAATAAAAGAGTTTATTGCTAAAGAACTAAAGGATAATAAGAAAATTAACCTATTTTCGGAATACTCGTTTTTTCATAATATCAAACACGCAAACACCCTTAATTCTTCAGAAAAACCTTTTGAAGAGATGGTATTTTCATACATAGTTGGTAATCCGCCATTCTTTGAAATTCCAAATACTTCTGAATTCCAAAATGAAATATCATTTTTAAATTCTTACCAAGTTTCTTTGCCAGATGGCAATAAAACTCTTGCGAAAAATATTGTAAGTGATGCGCAAATTTCACAATGCTTCTTTTTAAAAATTAAAGATTGGAGCAATCAAGATACAAGATTTGGCTTCGTTTCAAACAGCTCTAATTTTTACTATTCTGAACCGTTCCAAAATTATTTTTATGCTAATTATGGAATTGAAAAGGTTTATGAGCTTTCAAGAGTTAAAAAGATTTTATTTGAAAAAGCAAAAGAAAGTGTCATAGCAGTAATTTTCACAAATAGTAATCGAGATGAAATTATTGATTATTATCCTGTAGATTTAGGTCTGTTTTCCGAAAAACCTTTTGAATTATTGATAATCCAAGAGGATAAAATAATTGAAATAAACCAAAAAGAATTAGTTGACAATAATGTTAGATTAAGAGATTATTTAGTAGGAAATCAATTTGATTTGGAACTAATAAACTCAGTCGATGAAAGCAGTACGGCTATTGTTAATTACATCAAAAAGCGTGATAACAAGACACTATTTATTCATACTGGTTTGCAGTTAGCAGGTGTAGATGTAATTATTAAAGAATTTGGGATAACAAGAGAAGCATACAATTCAAATAAAAAGCAATATCTTGAAAATTATAGTAACAAGTATAGTCAACCTGTAAAAAGCGAAGATTTTCCGATACCTCTTATAACTTCTAAAAACATTGATAGTTTTGTTATAGAAGGGATTAATTGTTACGCTAATGATATTTCAAACTTTAGACGTAAAGGATATAATGAAGATATTTATGAGGGCGACCGAATTTTATGGGGCAGAATTGGTCAAAATTTGAAAGCAGTCTATACGAATGAAAAAATATATTTCAATTTTGATGTTCACGTTATTAAGTTAACCAACCCAGACCTTTATTATTTATTTACGGCGATACTAAACTCAAGTGTTGCAAACTATTATATAAATCTTGTTCTAAGAAAGAGAATATTTGACTTTCATTCAAAAATCGATAAATCTGATTTTTGCAACATACCTATTCCAAAGGTACTAAATGAAGAAAAAGCTTCTCAAATATCAGCTATCAGCCAACAATTGTTAAATGGCACTTATCAGAATGCTGAAAAAGAGCAAGAATTGAATGAATTGATATACGATTTGTATGAGCTATCTTATTGGGACAAACAAAGAGTTAGAGATTATTTTCTTCCAAAATCAAGGATTGGAAGAAAGAGAAATGCTTTAGCCGGATATAAGAATACTTTAAAGGAAATAGTAGGATTTTATTTTGAAAGCCCAATAGTCATTGAAGAAACCACTACAGATTTCAATTTAATTGTTGTAAAAATATCTTTTAATAATAACTCAAACAGTCCTATTGCTACTAAAGCAAAAAAATATTTGCTTAATGAAATCTTCGAACAAAACCCTAATGCAAACTTTTTAGCAAATCAAGAAAAGATTTTCGGAAAAGACTGTGTATTCATTATTAAAGAAGATATAAATAAAAACTGGACGGAAACCAAAGCCTTTGAAGATGGGCAGGATATTTTAAAACGCTTAATACCTAATGTGAATGGAGAGGGAGTACATTAGGATTAAGAAACCAGCGCCATTACCATTCGATACTCGTCAGCTTAAATCATTAGATGATGAGTTTTGGAAAAAATGGGTATTTTATTATTTGCTTGACTTCTATAAGAACTACGATAGTGTAGAGTTAAAATCCAAAATTGAAGAAGAAAAGAAAAAGCAATATCCAAGAACCGAAAGGGAAATTGCAAAATTTGTACGTCTAAAACTGAAAGCAAACAGGGAATTTGGATTTAACTTTTCTGTTAAAGGAGAAGAAACCAATGATGAGGATGTAGAAGGTAATTATGATATTACCATTCATAATACATACTGGAAAAACCAAGACTTTTATTTTGAATGCAAAAACTTAGATGGTAGTAAAGATTTAACAGATAAGTATGTTTGTTACAATACCTATAAGAAAGATGCTAAAAATGAAAACATTTTTGATGGTGGGGTTTTACGTTATTTTAATGGAAAGTATGCCCAAAATCTAACCTTTGGCGGAATGATTGGCTTTATAATAGATGGCGACAGCAACAACATAAAAACAGCAATTCTGAAAAAATTAAGTGATAAATTTCTGATTTCTCCCGAGGGCGATTTAATTAGTACAAAGGATAATTCAATAGAAGAAAACTCATTTACTTTTGACAGCCTACACTCACGTCTGAATACAGAATTTACAATACACCATATACTTTTTGACTTCGCAAAATAAAATAAACTTCATTCTGAAGTTATAATTTTATTCGGTGCATTCTGCACCTCATTACTTTACTTTAAGAGGATAAGTAAGATAACCTTTTTTGACCAAAAAGATTTTTTATTTTTTATCTCCGATAAAAAACAAGCCACTTTGCACCTTTTCGGTGCAAACCGAAACCAGCACTTCGTTGCTTTGCTTTCAATCATCCCGATAAATCCGTTTTTGTATTTCGTAGGAATACAAAAAATATGTTTTGCGGAAAGTTACTTATCCTACTTACTTTTTTAATACAGTGCAAAATAGAGCAAGTAAATTGTACATACTTCGTATGCACAATTACCATTTTAAGAATGACTAAAAAACGCAAATGGATAATTATAAATAACACCCGAAAGGAAACCAAACCCCACGCTCTGCCCACGCCAAGAAAAAATACGGCTTAAGCCAGGCGCCAACCGCACAAGCCCAACGCTTCGCCTGTCTTCTATGGCATTGCCACCGATTTGCAACTGTCATACTTTTTGCGTTGTTTTTGCCAACGCGCTACAGCACATTGCCATCCTCGTTCCTGCGGTGGCAAAGAGCTGTCCCAACACCCAAAAAACAAAGCAAAAAGGCACTTCACTCCAACCACCACCACCGTTCCGTTTATGCCAGTATGCAAATCGGTGGAAGCTAAGTTACATAATGTGGCATTATAGTACATTTTCCCCACGCTTATAGGCGACTATGCCAACGCAAAAATGTCCTATAATAACATTATGTAAAATAGCCAATGCCATAGTCCGCTACCCGAAAAAATATCCCAACGCACCATCCCAACGCTCATATTTTTCGGGTATCGGAAGCCGTATTTTTTCTTCCCAACGCCTTGCCCTCGCTTCTTTCCACGCTCCCCGCCACCCATTTCAGCGGTGCAGGGATAAAAAGGCATAAGTTGTTTATATCCCAAGTGCTTACGGCAGGTGCAAACAGCGTGGTTTCATTGCATTGCACTTCGCTTGATTTGCACCCGCCTCAGCACCGCACAGCAAGCGTATTGCGAAACGCATACCCTTGCTTTTCCCCACCGCTAACAGTTTTGGATATGCCTTTTTATCCCTGCGAGTTGTTTGCCCCATTGCCAACGCTCTTAAAGAAATTTTCGTTTCCGATTGACTTTTTCTGAAGCATTGAAAAGAAGAAATTTCAGTGATTGAAACTTGATTGAAACTTGAAAATGAAAAGAAGATTGGTTTATCGGTACCCGGTCAATAAATAAAAAAATGTAAGCAAAGTTAGGTGGCTTCCACAAGCCCAACGCTCAAAAAAAAGCAAAAGACTACGGCATAATGGCAAGGCATTTATGGTGGCTTTGCCGAGTTTTTTCGTTGCCTTGCCACCCTTCGGGACTTATTCCGTTTCCTTTTGCTTTTTTGCCACGCCACCTTTAAAACGGCTTTCTTTTTTTCTTTTTTTTCCCTTTTTTTCTTTCTTCTTTTCAAAATATTTCATCGAAGCGGAGCGGACAAAATTTTTAAAGCAGATAGTATGAAAACTCCAAAAATCTACACCTACAGCCCAAAAAATCAAAAGTCAGCATTTGATTTGTACGCACTCTCCAAAGGTTTAAACAGCGGAAAACCTTTAGAAAACCCCTGCCCGAATTGCTTCGTTATTTCCTGCCGTAGTAAGGAAGAATTAGACCAATACCGCACCTTATTATTCGGATTATGGAAAGCAAAATATTTTCATCAGTTCTTAGTCGGTTCTGTTATTCCATTCATCAGAATAAACGATTTTAAAAACCTTGTTTCTGAACAAATGGTACATCTACAGGAAAAACAAAAAGCGTATCAAAAAGATGTTCAAAAATTCAAAGCCCTGGAGCAAAACGAAAGAGCGATGTATGAACAGCTCCTTTTAATTTCAGAACTCAAACGCATCTACATTTCAAGGCATTTAAAAAGGTAGCCTTTTCGGCTACCTTCTTTTGCGTTTACCATACCCACTGATGTACCGTTATTGCCACTTTGACAGCCATATAAAGGCAATATAAAAGCACCGTTTTATAAAAACGATGCAAGCGGATGCAGAAAACAAAAAATCCTGCCCAAAGGACAGGATTTGAAAAACTAACCATTGCTGAAAGCTTTATCCACTAAGGCTTTTCAGCATTTTTTGTTTCATCTTTACTTTCGGTATCGTTACTTTCTTCCGCTTGGATAGCAGTTTGAGCTACTGCCGTGGCGATGGTTCCGCCCAATGCTAAATATCCTGCAACGGTTACAATAGTGGCAGGAATAGCCACCGGAGCGGTTAAGATTGCACCGCCTACAGCGGTCAACGTGATGCCGATGGCTCTAACGATTTTGAACCATTTTGGCGTAGGAGCTTTTACACGCTCTACCAAGTTTAAATTATTATTTTTCATTGCCTGAATGTTTTAAATTGTTTTGTTCAATAATGTTGACGCGATGTTCCAGATAATCTACTTTTTGATTGAGCATACTGTAACTGCTTTTGAATTCGGTTTTGATGAGTAAAGCCATCGTTTTTACTTCGGTCAAATCTTTTTCCATATTCTTAAAATCGGAATGAAGTTGTTTGATGAAGTAGGCAACAATCGCCAACAGCATACTAATCAAAGAACCGAAAACGATGTTTAATGTGATTGCATTTTCCATTGTTACGGGGTTTTAAAATTGAAAATTATTCTCGATGTTGATTTGATTTTCTTCGCTTTGTGCAACGCTCAAAAGCTTTGGGTAAATCATTTGGTAAGCATCTTTACTTCTTACGATTTGATAATCGCCATCGATAAAGTCGAACCCGAAACCACACAACGGACAACCTGCGGTTTGTCTGAAATTGTTCCCGATGTGGATGTACACAAAACTGAAATTCGGCAAGCCGTTTATTTCAATCATCCCTTTGTGAAGCTTCGGGAATTTCTGCCGATACTCGGCATTCATTCCGCCCCAGGTGTTTAATCTTAAAGCGTAATTTCCTTCAGGAATAGCGGTTTGTTTTGGTATTTTGATGGCTCTGATTTTATCTTCCAACAAATAACACTGAAAAATATCGTCAATGTACAGCTGGCTCAAAGTGCTTTGTTTGCCTTCAGCAACTCTTATGATTTTTGCTTTCATCAGTTCTTTATTTATTGTTTTTTAATTGTCTGATGTAATTGACATTTCATTTGAAAATCGTTTTTGAAATTAATAAAAAAGCCCTCTCTTGTGAAGAAGGCTTTAGATTGGATTGGCTTAAAACGCATCTTCAATTCGCAAACAGTTGCCGGAATTGAAAGCATAGTAATTAGCGTTAACCTCTTGGAAGAACTCAATACCGATGCACTGAATTACTGTAACATTCGTTCCCAAAGTTGGAGTTCCCGGAAGCGTAGCAGTCAATGTAGAGCCTGCGTAAGCCGTATTCAGAGGAATATAATCCGAATACTCAACGATGCTCAGCTCATTGTTTACGATATCATCAGGTTCGTAAGTTCCGGTTGTTGCGTTGTACACAAAATCGGCAACCACCGCCAAAGCGTTAATCAATCGGAAATGGGTAGTTCCTGAAGGGGCAGAAATCAAATCGGCTGGGTTAAACGGAGCGATGATAAAATCTGCACTTTCTCTACCTGCGGTATGCTCAACATCATACGGAGCATTGAACACTCCATTAATGGAAAGCTTTTTATCGAACTCAAAACCCAGTAAATAATTTCTTTGGGTTGAAATTTCAACCTTTCGGTAGCCTCTGGCTTCTGTTCCGTCTTCCAAGTTGATTTTCTTCATTATAGAAGTTAATCGACCTGTCACCTGGCTATCCGCCATTTTAGACATTAATGCCGAAAGTGCTGTTCTCACAGACTTTCCGGCTCTTGCACATCCGCCAAACTCGTTCATATTCTCACGAGTTCGTTCAAATTCGGGTGCGGAATTTACCTGTTCTGCGGTTGGTCCGCCAACCATTCCGGCGAAAAATCCTTGTTGACCTTTTATCTTGAAGTGTCGCACATCGCCGATGGTGCCAACGTACTTCATAAGTCCTTTTTGTCTTGCCATTGTTTTAAAATTTAAGAGTTAATAAATGCTTTGCTATAGCTTTTACAAAGTTCTATCTATCTCATTTTATGAGCAATACACAAGGCTGTACAATGTAATGCAATGCGGTGCTATCGCACCGAAAACATACATTTTCAAAATTCAGAACAGCAATTAGTTTGAGAAATCGGAGGAAGAAGCAAGGATAAAAAACAGAAAAAGTATAGTGTTTCAATACCCTTAATTAGCTATTTTTATGCGGTAGATATTTGTAAAATAAAAAGGTTGTCAAAAGTTGTACTTATGTTGTACTTCAAAAAATAAAGTAAGCAAAACCTATTGATTTACAGACATCTGCAAATCAATTACTGATAATTGAGTGTTAGCAGAAATTTTAACAACTACCCTGTAAACACCAATCAGAACAAAAATGGACAGAGACAAACCTATAAATATTTCATTAACAAGTACAAATAGCCATACTGTGAAAATTTCAGCAGGACAAGGAAGTTTTTCTATTGGATTGATTGGTATGGACAAGAAAAAGTTTGACGTTCTTGTTGAAAACGGTTTACCCATAAATTGGAATTCATTGGACGAATTCAAAACACCAGCAGGTGGACATTGGCCAAGAATGTTTTATTATTATGGAAACGATATCGGTTTTATTGAATGGGCAAAAAAAAGACCAATTGAAGATTTCAACTGGTATCCAAGCAACACATTTTCAATTGATTTGAGTAATGTTGAAATTCGGAACTTCTCTATAAAAGCAAACGAAAATGTAATAAAACTAATTTTAGACAACAAAAGTATTGACAAACAATTTGGTTTGCAATCACTTTACTTATCAGGAAATATCGAAAATTTTGAGATTGTATCAAACAACGCTAATCCGTTCATAAGCATTGTCCCTACTACGAAAAAGGGAAAAACCGATTTGCTATATAAACTACCTGTTTTAAAAAGCTTAGATACAATTACTTCGCTTGCTATAACGATTGAGCCGTTAGGACAAGCTTTTGATTGTGAAAGTTTATTG
>QFQW01000040.1 GCA_003248755.1 Chryseobacterium sp.
AAAGTGGTGGTCAATTTGCTCCAAAATCAGTGGTCAATTTATTCCGAAATGAGGTGGTCAATTTGACCGTTTTTTCCAACTATGTCACTTAAATTGACCTTTTCACCTCCTGTTTTATATGAGATATTTTCTTCCAATAGGTTAAAATCTTCAGTATAACCTCTTAGTCTTAATATTTCAATTACCTCTGATAATGTTTTTTCTGTTGATGCCATAAGTTATTCTTACAATTGTTTAAAAATAATTAGTAAAACCTACCGATTTTTTATGTGATTTATATAAAATGCGTTCTATTTAGCAACATTTTTTTTCTTTTTGTATTGGTGGACAAGGAACACTGGCATAACTACAATACACACAGCAGTCGCCTTGTAGTGGTTTTAACCTTGTTTTGCAATTTTTACATTCATAAAAATACTGACAAGTATCAGTTGGCATTGTTTACTCTTTTTTGTGCCCACATTTTGGGCAAGTTATTATTGATTGTAATTTAATTTCCATTATGATATAACTTTACTTTTTAGTGATTTATAACCTGTCGAATTGATAGCTTTTTCGATTTCAGCAATACTGGTTTGCTTATTATCAAACTTGACAATAGCGTTGCTTTTCTCATAGGAAACGACAACTTCGATAATTCCTTTTAGTTTGCTAATCTCTGTTTTAATATGATGTTCACAACCTGAACAAGTCATTCCTTTAATTGTAAACTCAACTTTCTGAATTTTGGAACTTTGGGTAATAATTGTTTTGTTTTCGGGCTTTGGAAAAAAGATGTGAGCGTAAATTGGAAATGATAAAAGTAAAGCCGCCATAACGGTAATAATTCCTAAAAATGATTTTGTTTGCATAAAATTGGGTTTTTCAGTTATTTTACATTTACAGTCAATTTGCTTTTTGGGTTTCAACTTTTGAAACCAAGTAAAACCAAGCACTAAAATTGTCAAGCCAATAAAATATGGTCGGAAAGGTTCGAGCCAAGAAAATGTTGAAGCAACCCCGCTTGTTCCTACTATGAGAGCCAAAACAGGTGTAATGCAACATAATGAAGCAGCAATTGCCGTAAAAAGACCAGTACCGATTAGTTTGTTGTCCGTTTTCATATAGTTTCTAAAATTTTATTATCATTAAGTATTTCAAAAAATGGGGTCAGCATTTTTTCATACTCTTTTGTTAATGAATAAAAAATAGTTTGTGCTTTTCTTTCAGTTTCAATTAGTTTACGGTCTTTGAGTTTTCGTAAATGTTGAGAAATTGCAGAAATTGTCATACCGAGAATATCGCTTAAATCACAAACGCAAAGTTTTCGTTCTTCATAAATAAGAAACAGGATTTTCAGTCTTACATTGTTTCCCGCCAATTCCAGTCCGTTAGATAAATAGTCAAACGAACCTTGGAGTTCCGAAACTCGTTCTTTACAGCGATTGATTTGTTTAATGTCTGCCTGTTGTCTAATGCAAGAAATACTATCCATGGTGCAAATATAGCTAATTTGTTTATTTTAGCGTTTGCTTAAATAAACAATTTAACTTTCATTGTCTTGTTCTTTACAGTTTTAACAAGGCTCTTTTATACACTAACTCTTTCTATAATTATTTTTCACGCTATATCATATCCTCATAAAAAGTTATCAAATTCCTATACAAGTCTAATGTTGCAAATTCTCTTGTACCATAATATGTGCTTTTTATTTTCGTTTTTGTGTAAAACTTCTTTTTCTTTTAGTTCTTTATACAGTTAGTCAATGCCTTTTACTTCAATCCTGCAACTGTGTGTACCTGCCAAAAAACTTTCTGCTCCGCTACTAATCGGTTTTAGAAATAAAAAAACACTTTTCCATTTCCAACTGTAATTACAGGAAGCCCACAAATGCAGCTCTATACCACCCTAACTAATATTGCAAAAGTTTCTTCCTGATGTCTGCATTCAAAACCAAATCGAGCTTTATAAAACTTAACTGCCTTATTAATTTTCCGTACAAGAAATGCGGGAATGGGTTTAATTAGTTCTATCATTTTGTACGCTTGTTTTAATTATTGAACCCTATATTTTTTGCACATCGGTTGAAATCCTATTGTCGTTTCATAACTTCTATTACTTATTTCTAACTGTAATATTTTTTCTTCAACCACAAACTTGCACGTACTAAAAGTATCAGTACCGGAACTTCTACTAAAGGTCCAATAACGCCTACAAATGCCTGTGGGGAATGAATACCGAAAACTGCTATAGCAACAGCGATTGCCAATTCAAAGTTGTTTCCTGTTGCTGTAAATGCGATGGATGCGTTTTTGTCGTAAGGTACTTTTAGAGATTTATTGATAAAGAAGCTGACAAAAAACATCAGTACAAAATAGATGATTAATGGTATGGCTACTTTTACTACATCCATTGGCAACTCTAATATTTTATCACCTTTCAGGCTGAACATTAAAACTATCGTAAACAGTAAAGCGTACAATGTAATGGGCGATATTTTGGGTACAAATTTTCGATTATACCATTCTGTACCTTTTGATTTAATAAGGAAGTAACGGCTAACGAATCCTGCTAAGAATGGAATACCTAAGTATATCAATACGCTTTCTGTAACATCTTTCATTGATACGCTTACATTGAAATTAGCTAATCCTAATTTTGAAGGTAAAACATTGATAAATAACCAAACTAAGAAACTGTAAGAAAGTACCTGGAAGATGCTGTTTAACGCAACCAACATAGCTGTATATTCTCTGTTTGCTTTAGCTAAATCGGTCCATACGATTACCATTGCTATACATCTTGCCAAACCTATCAGTATTAACCCTGTCATATAATCGGGTTCATTGCGTAAAAACAAAACGGCTAATCCGAACATCAATAAAGTACCAATGACCCAATTCAGCAATAATGACAGACCGATTACTTTTTTATCCTTAAAAGCTTGGGGCAATAATGAATAATCAACCTTTGCCAATGGTGGGTACATCATTAATATTAAACCTATAGCCAATGGAATATTTGTAGTTCCAATGGATAAAGTATTTGTAATTTTTGATATTCCCGGAAAGAAATGTCCTAAACCTATACCTATTGCCATTGCAAGGAATATCCATAAGGTTAGGTAACGGTCAAGAAATTTTAGTTTTGGCTGCATTGTGTGTCTAATTTGTAAGTCCTCTATATTGGTTTGATGTCAATAATTTTTCTAATTCTGTAATATCTTTGATTTCAATTTTTATCAGCCAACCGTTTCCAAAAGATTCTGAATTGATTAGTGTTGGCTCTTCTAATAAGAGTTGGTTCGTTTCAATGATTTTACCCGATACTGGCATAAATAAATCACTGACCGTTTTAACCGCTTCAACAGAACCGAATACTTCGTCCTGCTGAAAACTATATCCAATGTTTGGTAAATTTGCATATACGATTTCGCCCAATTCACTTTGTGCAAATTCTGTGATACCTATTGTACCTGTGTTGTCCTGTATGCTTATCCACGTATGTTCTTTTGAATATTTTAAATCATTTGGAAATTCCATTTTTTAGATTTTTTAGATTAATAGCCACGTCTTAGATTCTCTGCGTACTCGTTTGGAAGAGGGCTGTCTTCCACAGCCTTTGCAGCTTTTTCAAAGTCATAGTCGAAACGGATAAATTCTACACTGATGCTTTCTTTGTTCAAAACAGAACTGTTTTCATTAATTGTCAACATCGCATAACCACCTCTTATATCGTTGTCTTTTGGCTTACCAACGGAACCGATATTCACTGCGTGGCGGAAATGATTTTCACCATCAACACCCGAATTTAAAACTCTGTGATAGGGCTTGTGCGTATGTCCGAAACACATAATGTCGGCATCGGCTTGTTCCATAATACGAAGCATACTTTTTTCCTCACGGTCTTCGAAGAGATATTCGTTAATTTTTCTCGGACTCCCGTGTACCAAAAGCAGATTTAGCTTGTCTTCGTTCAATTGAAATTCTACTTTGATATGGGCTGGAAGTGTACGCAGGTAAGCACGTTCCTCATCTTTCATCAAAGAATTGGTAAAAGAAATGGAAATATTGCCGTTGTCCTTCTCAGCGTCTGTTTTGTAGGCGCAACCGCATTCATTACTCATTCTCCCAATGCCAAAATCGTAGTTGCCTGCAATAGTTGGTATTTTTCTTTTACGGATTTCATTGACCACTTCGTTTGGCCAGATATTGTAACCTACTAAATCTCCCAAGCAATAAATGCTGTCGGGATTTCTTTTTTCAACATCTGCAAAGAATGCTTCCAATGCAGGGAGATTAGCGTGAATGTCGCTGAATAATGCAATTTTCATTTTTTATTGATTTATAATTTTTATTTTTTAATCTATTCCGATAATTTTACTCCTGCATTCCATCAAGACAGTGTCTTTCCAAACCCCATTCTTTCTTCCAATTTTTTCCCTATAACCGACGATCCTGAAACCACATTTCTCGTGTAATCTTATGCTATTTTGGTTTTCTGCAAATATCCCGGATTGTAAAGTCCATATTTCACTTGACTCACTTTGTCTAATCAATTCATTCAACAACATTTTACCAATCCCTTTTCCTCTTGCAATTGTTGCTACATAAACACTTACTTCTGCTACACCCGAATAAACACATCTGCTGGAGACAGGAGATAATGCAGCCCAACCAAGCATTTCGTTATTTTCATAAATACTGATTCTGCAAAAATTAAGGTGTCCTTTATCCCAATCTTCCCATATTGGTAAATCATTTTGAAAAGTGGCAATATTGGTAGCTAATCCCTGACCATAGATCTCTACCAAATCTGCAAAATTGTCTTTGGTAATCGGCTTTATTTCCATAGCAATTGAATTAGCAACATCCAGAATTTGGCGTACAAGAATTGTTTTGGTTTACACCAAGTTCAATTAGATTCTTTTTTTCTTTTTCTGATGGGATTCCACAAGCGTCCTGTGCTAAGCAAGCTGTAGTCTTATTTTTTAGAATAAATGTTTTCCCGTTAAATTCCAGATCATATTTTCCAATAGTATTACTTTGATATTCAACTTCAATATCAAAATCCTCGATTCCTAATTTATCCTCAGAAAGTTTGATAATGTTGAGTAATTTTTTAGGCTTCAAACGATGTTCAAAATCGTCTGCATTCCAAAGCTGAAAGTTCACAACCTTCTCTGAACGGATCACACCGCCACAATCAATAAAGTTTTTATTAATCATTCCTACTTCTGTAACGTGAAAATGTTCTGGAACAAAAGCTCCATTTTCTAATTGGAATTCAACATTTTCTAATGTTGGCAAAATTTGTTTTACTTCTGATAATTTCATAATTGAATCTTTATAGCTTAAATGCAATATTGCGATATATTAAGGTAAAAAAATACTTAACAGCATTTTGATTTGGTCACAGTTTGTACTATAGCTGAAAAATAAGTGTTTAGAATTTCTATTGTCTTTTCGTCTATACAATAGCAGATAGCGTTTCCAGAAATGTTACCTTTTATAATTCCTGCGTTTTTCAATTCTTTTAAATGCTGAGAAACTGTTGGTTGGGCTAAAGGCAATTCGTTCACGATATCTCCACAGATGCACTCATTGACTTTCATCAAATACTCGATAATTGCTATTCGCGCAGGATGTCCTAATGCTTTTGCAATTGTTGCAATTTGGTTTTGTTTGTCCGTAAAATGCTCAGTCTTAGTTGCCCCCATATTTCATTATTTTATATTGCAATATTACGATGTACTTTTGAAATACAAAATAAAAATCATTTAATTTTTTATTGATTTTAAGTTGAGCCTAATTTTATAGATAATTAATATGTTATGATAATCATAGAATTTTAAAGGTTTCTTTACCTCTTTCTGTTTATGACAGAAACCTTTTCAACATTATTATTGGAGCTTACTGCTAAGAAACTATTATACAAAATACGATTATCAATGGTTCTTTCTCTTACATAGTCTCTATGCTTATTAATTTTCATTTGTTCCTCTTTTTCAATTTTGTATTGAATTACCAATTTACTTCTAATTTCAGGAAGATTTTCAAGTTTCTTATCAAACTCTACAATTTTATCTTCTGTACTTTTGGATTGAACTTCTATTTCTGCAACATTAACTCCTTTTTCAGCTAATAATTCTACTGTTTTTTGAACTTCAGCTTTAGCCAAGTCAATCGTTTTCTGATAAGATGGAAGTTGATTTTTCCAGTAATCAGTATTTCCATCAACATTTTTAGAATAACCTAAGATTCTGTTATATGACTCTTCAGCTTTGGTGACCATCTCCTTTACTTTTAGGAAGTCATTGTGTTTTCTGAGTACAAATGCAATGTCTGCAAGATGTTTATTTTTTTCAATTTCAATTTTCTTCTTTAAGAGTTCTATTTCAATATTTGCTCTCGTTTCCGGATCAGTAATAATAGAGGTCTTGAGTTCTTGGGTACTTATGTCAGAAATATCTAATACATTCGCTCCTTTCTTCATCGCTTCTAAATATCTTGCTTGTTTAGACTGTAACTTTTGTAGCATAAACACATCGATACTATCATTAGTGAGCATAAAATTGATTCTCACGTTTTCAAACTTGTTGCCCTGTCTCCAAGCACGACCTTCAACTTGTCTCAAGGTTGTAAAATTATAGGGAAGAGAAAGCATATACAGATCGGTCGTATTTTCCTGAAGGTTCATTCCTTCCTGAATGGCTTCACTGCCAATGATGATTTTAATTTTTCCGGAATTAAAATCATCCTGAATTTTCAATCTGTTTGGTTTGCTCGTTGCTCCTGTAATGACACCCACTTCTTCTGGTTTATAACCAACTTCTATTACAAGATACTCCTTAATTTTAGGGAACTCTGAAACTGCTAACTCAGAATAAATGATCTGGCCTGCATCGGGAATATCATTTCTATTCTGCCGTATCAGATTCATTGTATCAATAAGCTTTGGAGAATTTTCAATAAATTCTTTTACTGAAGGTAATTCTCCATCATAATATGGTGACAGATATGGTGAAATTGCAATAAGCCTCGCATTTAGTATGTGAGTTAAAATTGCTCCCTTTTGAGTTTCTTCAAAATTTTCTTTCAGTAAATCATACTGTTCTTGAGTTAAATCATTCTGCTCAATTTTATACTCTTTATTGATTTTCGTAGGACGAATCAGTTCAGGGTTATCATCTTCTCCTTTTATATCAATAAACTCAGACAAAAGCTGTTGAAACAAAGAATTATTTTTAAACCTCCGAACATTGGCCTTGAACTTTACATCTCCTCTAGCATCAATTTCCATATCAGTATCCGCCTCCATAAAGGTTTCAAAGAAGTTGTTGACATTAAAGTAGCCAGATTCTTCCAACCTCTTATTGGCAATCAATGAAAGAATTGAATAATACTCCAGAGGCTTATTGGTAAAAGGCGTAGCTGAAAGTAACGTAACATTTCTGCCATTGTATTTATCCTGTATATATTGCGAAGCCATCCAAGTATTGATCCCAAGTTTGAAGACCTGGAAATGCCACAGAGCCTAAAATGTTTCCATTGCTGAAACCAGAAAGTTGTGTTTCATATCTTGTTACAAAATATAAAATCATTCTTGCAATATCTCCCTTAAATTCATCTATTGGTTCAAAAACAGTACCTGCGTAGCCTGCGGAAGCCGAACTTCCTAATTTTGAGCCATTTAATGAAGTAAAAGAAACCGTTCCTACTTTTCCAAATGGGTAATTTGATCGCATTCCGTTTACTTTGCCATCAGTTGGTGTCACAAAATGGACATCAGATCTCATTGGTAAGTTTTGATTAAATAAGCTTTGTGGTACTACGTGCTCCCTGTTATAACAATCTCCTTCACTGCTGTAATTACCACACTGGTTAGAACCGTGGTTATAGTTGTATGGATCTGATCCAAGTGGATTTTCTGAATACATATCCATTACAGTTCCGTCGTTTTCATAAAAATAATCTCGGTCTGTAGTTTGAAATGCATTTAATAATCCTGCATACCCTTTGTCTTGGTGCCCATTGGTAATTATTGTTTTAAGTTTTGATTTTAGGGTTGCTCCAGAAAGACCTGCTGTTCCGTCATAATAATTCGTTGGTGCTTGTGCAGAGATTGTACAAAATACAAAGCCCGTCAAAAGATTTAGTAATAATTTTTTCATGCTAATGTTAAAAAATAAAAGGTTAATAAAAGTTGTTTGAATGAATTTTTGTTTGGAAAATATTGTTTGGAGAATACTTAAGTATTATTCAGAAAATGATACATTGTATTTTAACTATTTAGAGTGTGTTTGATGGTTAGATGGTCTGGGATGAATTTTTGTATACTTAACACTAAATTTATAAGTCTGATGTATTATTAGCAAAAGAAAAAAAAGGGCACAACATATCAGATAAAAGATATCCTTTGAGGAAACCCTATGTTTACTATTACGTATTGCTTTTCTTTTTAATGTCCTTTTAAAACTCATTATATTACTTTTAAAAGGACAATTGATAGTTTAGCCCCATCATATTCGTTTTATCAAATTTTTGATAAAATGGCGAAATCATCGAAGCAGACTTACCCTTGCTGATGTTAAACAAAGAATTGATTTTGGGATATAACCAATAAGCTAGTTCTGTTGACAATATCCCAACTCCAGCACCTGCAAATACATCAGTTACCCAATGTTTGTTATTGATTACCCGGTATACACTTGTAAAAACCGCAAATGAATATCCCGATATTCCAAGCCAGTAATTGGTGTCTTTATATTCACGGAATAAAAAGTGGGCAGTCGAAAAGGCAACAGCAGCATGTCCTGAAGGAAACGACATATTATTGGATTTATCAGGTCGTTCTTCTCCGATAAGTTTCTTACTTGGAAGCACAATAGCCGCCGTCAAAGCCTGGCTGGTTGCATAAATAATTGTTCTTTCTTTAAAATTATGTTTACCCTCCATCCCTGCTATATTCAAGGCATAAACCATTGCAGCAGGGACATATTGTGTATAATTATCCAGTTTTGAATTGGACAAATTATGTTCATTGACTTCTCCTCTTACATCACGATCTATCTCTTTCAACTGAGGAACTGCAAAACTGATGGCTCCGGCTGTAATCAAGCTCGCCGGAACAATTAGTTTCTTGTAACTTAATTGATGATGCTTCAAATCAGACATCTCTAAAGAATCATAGTAATCTACAGTATTTAACTTCAGACTGTCTTGTGCTGAGGATAAACAACAGATCTGCATCAATATTATGAGCATATATTTTTTGAAAAAATTTGTCATGTGAATATGCATTTTGAATTACTTTCTGTGGTTATTTTCGAACATAGTTATTGCTGTTCCGATATAAAACCGTAATAAAAACAATAGAATTCTATTTATTTAAAGATTAATTAGATATTGGAGGTTGCTTTAAAAACCATCATAAAAACTTCCTTTTATCTATTGAAATGCTATGTTTAAAAAAATCCGAAAACTAATTATTCAAATTTCATTTTCTGAATTCTTACGGCATTCAGGATAGCAATAAGTGAAACACCTACATCAGCAAAAACAGCTTCCCACATCGTTGCCAGCCCTCCTGCTCCCAGAACAAGTACAACTGCTTTCACTACAAATGCAAGTATAATGTTCTGCCATACTATTTTTTTTGTCTGTTTTCCAATATTGATTGCCATTGGTATTTTTGATGGCTTATCATCCTGAATAACAACATCCGCTGTTTCAATGGTTGCGTCACTTCCCAAACCACCCATCGCAATACCTACATCACTTAAGGCAACAACAGGCGCATCATTAACTCCGTCTCCTACAAATGCAACACTTTCTTTTCTAGCTTTAATTTCTTTAACCTTATTGACTTTATCTTCAGGAAGGAGATCTCCGAACGCACTGTCAATTCCAATCTCATCAGCTACATACTTTACAACGCTGCTTTTATCACCACTTAACATTGTGGCCTTCACATTAAGGTTATGAAGTTTATTGACTGTCTGTTCTGCATCTTCCTTAATACTGTCGGCAATGGTAATGAGTCCTGCAAATTTTCCTCCATAGGCTATTGCAATAATGGTGTATACAATTGTTGTAGGATCAATATCATATTTGACATTGAATTTATCCATTAGCTTAAAATTACCTACCAGTAAATCTTTTCCGTTCACAGTCGCTTTAAGACCGTGACCTGCAATCTCTTCCGTATTCTCAAGATTAATAGAATTATCAATTTCTCCAACATACTCGTGAATAGCAGTTGCGACAGGGTGTGTTGATTTACTCTCCAGTGCATTTACCAGCTTAAGAATTTCTTTCTGGTCAAAATCAGGCTGAATTTGAACTTCCTGAACTTTAAAAACACCCTCAGTCATTGTTCCGGTTTTATCCATGACAACGTTTTGTATCTCAGCAATTTTATCGAGAAAATTACTTCCTTTAAATAAAATGCCGTTTCTGCTTGCGGCACCAATACCCCCGAAATATCCTAAAGGAATCGAAATTACCAATGCACAAGGACATGAGATCACTAAAAATACCAGCGCACGATACAACCAATCTCTGAATACATAATCATCAACGATGAAGTATGGGATAAGGCATATTAAAATTGCCAGGACGACAACTATTGGCGTATAAACACGTGCAAATTTTCTTATGAAAAGCTCTGTTGGTGCTTTTTGTGATGTTGCATTTTGCACAAGCTCTAAAATTTTACTCAGTTTACTGTCTTCGTAAGCTGTTGTAATTTTCACCTGTGATACCGTCGTTAGATTAATCATTCCTGCCAGTACAATTTCCCCCTTCGTTTTTGTGTCAGGCTTACTTTCTCCTGTAAGTGCAGCCGTATTAAAAGAAGCAGAGTCACTAAGCAGTTCACCATCTAAAGCCAGTTTTTCTCCAGGCTTTAACTGAATAATTTCTCCAATGATCGCCTGAGCCGCTTTAATTGTTTTAGGTTTGTTATCCTCTAAGATTGTTACCTCATCAGGACGCTGATCAAGCAATGCTTTAATATTACTTTTCGCTCTTGTAACAGCTAAAGTCTGAAAGGTTTCCCCAACAGCATAAAATAACATGACGGCTACTCCCTCGGGATATTCAGAAATAATGAATGCACCAATAGTAGCAATACTCATTAAAAAAAACTCTGAAAATACGTCACCTTTTATAATACTTTCCGCAGCTTCTTTGATAACCGGCAGACCAACTGGAGCATAAGCAGCAATGTACCATACCGTTCTTACCCATCCGGAAAACCATTCCATCTTAATATAATTGTCAAATACAATTCCTGCCAGAAGCAATATCAGGGAGATTGCAGATGGTAAGAACATTTGAAAAACAGTTTTATCGGTGGAGCCGTGATCATGGCCATCATCATCACTGTGATCATGGTTATGTCCGTCACCGGAGCTGTGCTTTTCTTCTTTTAACAATTTATTTGCTTTTTTATCAATCTTCTCTTCTTGGGGTGAGCAACAGAGCTGTTTGCCCTGCGCATCATATTCGTGCTTATGTTCCATAATATATTGTTTAGAGGTTTTTACTTATTTCAATAACTTTTTTAATTATTCCAGTTTATTATTTTTACCGTCATCCTCACCTTGTTTTTCTGAAAAGCTATTTTCAATCATTTTCTTATACCAGTTAAATTTACTCAGTGATAATAAAAAGTAAATTAAAACAGTCGAAAAAATAGCCAGTACATACATATTGAGAGCAACTGCAGATCCAATTGCCGCCGTTGCCCACAAAGCTGATGACGTTGTTAAGCCTAAAAGGCTGTTGCTTTTATCCTTAAAACTTAAACCTGCACCTATAAAACCGAGTCCTGTAGCTATTGCAGCGAGCATTCTTGCTATAGCAGATTTATCATCTGTTAGATGAGATGCAATTGCAACAAACAGACACGATGCCAGAGTAATTGCACCAAAAGTCCTGATTCCGGCATCTTTATGAGATGTTTCCCTCTCAAAACCAATAATGCAGCCTAAAACCAGTGACAACAAGAGTTTCGCTGCTATGAGTAACTCAAAGCGGAGATCCATATTCATATCAATTATTATTTTTGATTCTGCTTCAAACCATTATTTTTATAAAGATAGTAGGCTGTCTGATAGTTAGCAATTGCCCTTCCTACTATTTCCTGCTTAGGTACCACCGCAATCTGTTCGTTTTTTTCCTGTACATATTTAAAAGTTTCAACTTTTTGTTGAGGGGAAAGGATAACAAGATTATCATTTTCCATATAGGCAAGTTTCTGGTAGGTTCCAACAAATATTCTGGGAATGTAACTATCACTAAGTACATTTTTCCCATACAGATTACTAGTATAATTCCATCCTAAAAGGTTAAATAAAGTAGGATAAAGATCAATTTGAGAACACATTTTGTTAATTTTTAAAGACTGCCTGTCCTGAAGATTAACAATCAATGCGGGAATATGGTATTTTGATATATCAATTTCATTTTTCCCGGCGCTGCTGGCGCAGTGGTCTGCAACAATGACAATAACAGTATTTTTATACCATGGCTTATTTTTTATCTTTTTTAGAAATGCTCCAATCGCATAATCCGTATATTTAACTGCTCCTTCTCTTCCTGAACCGGAGGGAATATCAATTTTGCCATCCGGATAAGTGAAAGGTCTGTGATTTGACGTAGTCATCACAAAATCGTAGAAGGGTTTGCCTGTTTTATATTGCTCATCTGATTTTCTTATTACCTCGTTGTAAAGATCCTCGTCACAAATACCCCATGCGTTTTCAAAAGTAACATTTCGGTCTTCTATTGAAGTTCTTGGTGCGTGGTAGTTTTCTTTTGCAAATGCATTTCTGTTTCTATCAATAATAGCATATCCGTTATCCCCAAAATATTTGTTCATATTATCAAAATAACCATCCCCTCCGTAAAAAAAACTTGTATCATAACCCTGGTGGCTGAAAATTGATCCTATTGTAGTTAGATGATCATTGTTTTTTCGTCTGACAATACTGTTACCGGGTGTAGGGGGGATTGCAAGGGAAAGAGCTTCCATTCCCCGAACTGTTCTCGTACCTGTAGAATACATATTTGTGAATAAAACACTTTCGTTGGCAAGGGAATCCAGTACAGGAGTTATCCCCTGACTATTTCCAAAAGTTTTCATGAAATCTGCACTGAAACTCTCCATTGTAATCATAATGACATTAGGTCTTTGTACAGTTGTTACGGAAGATTCAATTTTTCTTTCAATTGAGAAACTGTTCTGCAGAAATCTGGAACTGCTGTCCTTTAAATCATTTTTAATAATCTTAAAAGCATCTCTATTATCCATAAGCTGATAAAAATGATCGTAATTAATTTCATTGTTGTTATAAGCAGAAAAGAAAGAATAGATTCCTGATTTTGACAGTTCATTTTGATAGCGGTTGGTACTCAGATCAGCAAAACTGTTTTCGACTGAGAACGCATAAACAACTGTTGCTATTAAAATTCCTGCCGTTATTTTCAGCCTTGACAAAAATCTTGTATTACCTTTAAAAGTATCTGAAAAGTAATTTTTTCGGATACAGAAAAAGATGACAAAAAATGTGAGGATAATCATCACTGCAATTAATATTGGCAGTGGATATGATTCATTAATATTATTAATTACTTCGTAGGTGTAAATAAGATAATCTACCGCTATAAAATTAAACCTGCTTTCGAATTCCTGCCAAAAAGTTATTTCAGCAAAAAAGGAAAAAAACAGAATCAATATACCAAGTGAAAAACTAAAGTAGGTAATGATTTTATTAAATCGGGAATCAACAAATCGTTGAGGTAAAATCAACAGATAAATACTATATGGAAATATGAAAAACAAACCTACCCCCACATCATACGCAAAACCAACTAGAAATACTCTGATAAAAGCGACCACCGAAAACTCAGTCTTTTGAAATGAGGTCAAGGCAAATCCCAGCCTAAGTATAAAAGACATGATGATAAAGAATAGAAAAAATCTTATAAGCAATGTGTAGGTGCTTTTAAAAAAGCTTTTGGGTTTCATGCCGAGAATAGATTTGTTTAAAATTAAATGTGAATAGCAATGCCATGAACAGCCAGACAAGCTTCACGAAGAGACTCATAATACGTGGGATGTCCATGTGAAATTCTTGCAATATCTTCAGAAGCAGCTCTGAATTCCATTGCGGTTGTAGCCTGTCCTATAATATCCGATGCACGCTCCCCTATAATGTGGATTCCGAGAATTTCATCGGTCTTTTTATCTGTCAGAACTTTTACTAGTCCTGTGGTATGGCTGCTGGCTATGGCTCTGCCTGATGCAGAGAACGGAAATTCACCTACCCTGAACAGCCTACCGGAAGATTTTAACTCTTCCTCTGTACTTCCCACTCCAGCAACTTCTGGACTTGTATAAACAATACTTGGAATAAGATTGTAATTGATATGAGGTTTCTGCCCTGCAATAGTTTCAGCAACAAAAACACCTTCTTCAGATGCTTTGTGTGCCAGCATAACTCCCTTTACAGTATCACCTATCGCGTAGATTCCCTTAATATTGGTCTCAAGATTTTTGTCAGTTACAATCTGTCCTGTTGCTGATAGCTGAATTCCGGCATTTTCAAGATTCAAACCTTCGGTATAAGGTTTTCTTCCTGTTGCCATAAGACAGTAATCTCCTTCAATAAAGACTTGCTCGCCCTCACTATTTTCAGCACGGACAATTATTCCGGTGGGGGTGTGAACAGCTTCCGTGACCTTATGTTTCATCAAAAACTCAAAGCCCTGCTTTTTTAGCGACTTCTGCAGCTCAATACCCATCTTTCCATCCATTCCGTAAATGAGTCTGTCCATATATTCAAGAACAGTAATTCTGGCACCGAGCCTTGCATAAATAGATCCCATCTCCATTCCGATAACCCCACCGCCTACAATAATCAAATGTTTAGGAATTTCTTTCAGAGAGAGAGCTTCCGTTGAAGTTATAATACGTTGTTTGTCAATTGTAATACCCGGTAATGACGCAGGTTTTGATCCTGTCGCAATGATAATATTCTTAGCTGATAGCTCAATAGTATCTGCTTCTCTCTTGACAAACACAGTATTTTTATTAATAAAAGAACCAAGACCATGAAAAACTTCCACTTTATTTTTTTTCATCAGAAACTTAACACCTCCGTTTATTTTGGAAACTACCTGGGATTTACGTTGTACCATCTTATCAAAATCTATTGTCACATTTTCTGCTGAAATACCGTGTTCACTCATATCATTTTGAATACCGGCAAACCTCTCGGTGCTGTCGAGCATAGCTTTAGAAGGAATGCAGCCTACATTAAGGCAGGTACCTCCCAAAACGGCATATTTTTCTACAATCGCAGTTTTCAGACCGAGTTGAGCGCAACGGATTGCTCCTACATAACCTCCAGGTCCTGAACCAATAATAATTACATCGAACTGATTTTCCATACTTCTGTTGTTTAAAATGGTTAACAAAAACTTATAGATGAACTTCGCCTTCCTGATGACCTTCTGTCTCGATCTGGAACGTAGTGTGTGAAATTTTAAATTCTGTAGTTGCTTTATCGGAAAGTGTTTTTAACAAAACATTGAGATCTTCACTGTGTTCAGCTATGACATGTGAGCTCATTGCATTGAGTCCGGAGGTAAGTGACCAGACATGAAGGTCGTGTAACTTTTTTACGCCTTGAACGGATTCCAGAGACTTCCTGAGTTCTTCAATATTCACATCTTTCGGTGTTCCTTCCAGTAAAACATTAACTGCTTCTTTTAGCAATCGCCATGTTCTTGGAAAAATCAGTAGGCCTATTGCCGCCGAAATGAGCGGATCAGCATAATACCATCCAGTTGTAAGCATTATAATTCCCGCAATCATGACTCCAACTGAAGTAAGAGCATCGGACAAAACTTCAAAATAAGCACCTTTCATATTAAGGCTCTCATCGGAACCTTTCCTGATAATAAAAATTCCGACAATATTTACAATTAATCCTATCCCTGCAACAATCATCATGACACCACTTTGAACCTCTGGAGGATTTTTGAACCTTTGCCATGCTTCGAATAACACATATACTGAAATACCCAGCAGGATTACTGCGTTTATAACGGCAGCAAGGATCTCTGTTCTGTAGTAACCAAAGGTCTTTTTGGAATTGGCTTTTTTCTCTCCGATTTTGATCGCCATGTATGCCAGAAATAAACCGACAACATCTGTCATCATATGTGCCGCATCGGCAAGTAATGCCAGACTTTTGGTGGCAAAACCGCCTATAACTTCAGCAATCATATAACTTCCACTCAGACAAAGAACAATCAATAGGCTCTTCTTGTGTTTTCCGGATGCCGAAACAGTATTTACAGTATTGTCACTCATTATTTAACTTTTTTTGATGAACCCCTACATCTCATAATAGGAGGTATTTTCTTTTTTATGAGGTACATTTTTTTCACCTGTCATTTGAAGAAGGTTGATTTCAATCGTCTGAGCCAATGCTGTCATGGGTGTGTCAACAGGAGTGTTCTCAAAAGGGTCCTGCATGATAATAGCTGTTTTCTCTATAGAAATAAATATAATAGGGACAATAATGGTAGTAGCTATTTCTACAGTCATTTGAGAATCTTCCAAACCAAAAGGCAATAAAAAAGCAAAAACATAAATTAATGTATGCAACAGGATACTGTAAGCTCTTGGAAACACTGTATTTTTCAATCGTTCGCATTTTCCCATACTGTCACATAATCTCATCAGCACCTCATTTAGCTGAACTTCCTTAAAATCAGAAATATGGCCTTGTGCAGCAATTTTTCTAATCTGTTCTGAATGCTTATCCAAAATTGCGTTAGGAATATTTGTTCCTGTTATGTTGTGGGTCTGCAGATAATCCTTCACTTTATCTGAAAATGTCTGTTTTCTTAATGCTTCACCTAAAGCATAAACCCATATGATCTGTCTTTCTGCAAATTCCTTATTCTCATCAGGTAGTCCAGGAACAAATTGTTTTACTAATCTTATAAAAGATCTTGAATCATTGACAATAGCTCCCCATACGGTTCTCGCCTCCCACCATCTCTCATAGGACTGTGCTGTTCTGAATGCCAGAAGTAAGGACACTGCTGTTCCCAGCAACGCAGGGATACTTAAAGGAATAGATATTTTTTTAAATAAAGATATATCATCCAAAAAACCTATAATAAAAGCAAAAAATACAATTAATATAATCTGGTATTTAATCTGACGGACAAAATATCCAATCGAAATTCTTTTGTTGAGTAACATCGCTTTTTGTTTTTGATATTTATAATTTTTTCTACCTGTTATTTTCGAGGGAGAATACTTTTTTTCTTTTTATTATTTTCAGAACCACATATAACAGCATTGTTGCGATGCAGCCTGCAATAAAAACATTATTAAAATGAAGGTGATTATTCATAAGCTCAGCTGTAAGATCAAAGACTGTAAAAATCAGGAAGATGGCAAAAAGTCCGTTTTTTTCTTTAAGTAAAACTTTCCTGATACTGAATCTCAATTGATTACTTTTGAATAATGAAAAATTGGGTATAAATGGAGGTACTTTTTCAGTCCATCTGATATAATAATCACCAAATTTTCTTTCAAGAAATTGTTCCTCAGCAAATACGATTCTTTCATAATAGATCCAATAGGAAAGGATGAATGAAACGATAAACCATACGTTTTCAGTAAACAAAGCCAAACCAAGCCACATAAAGAAATTTCCCAGGTACAGTGGATTTCTGACAATACTGTAAATACCTGTTGTATTTAATTCATCAGCCACCTGACCCGCTTTTGTATTTCTGCCTGATGTGTTTTTTGGAGTAAAGCCAACTGTGTAAATTCTTATACCTAATCCGAATATACTGACAAGAAGGCAAATTATTTCATAATAAAGATTACATTCAGAAACGCTTCTGTTCCAGTTGGTCTCAATAAAAACTGCTAAACCAATGAAAATAACAATAAGTGGTAAAAAACTCCTGTATCTGAATAGCCAGTTTCCTTGTGTTTCTAATTCTTGTCTTAAAGCCATAATAATCAATATTTAAAAATAAGAGTGAAATACCTTCCGGTTAATTTCACTCTTTTTGTTAATTAATGCCCGTGATCTCCAGCGTTCGATAATTTAGCATTCACGAAGAAAGCTCCCTTAACTACAATCTTTGCATCTTTGGGAATTTCAGTAACAGGAGTAATAGCGGTATAGCCCATTTCTGATGAACCTTTAGCCACTTCAACTTTTTCAAAATTCATTTTCTTTCCCTGTTCTTTTGCATGATTTCCAGCTTCCTGCTCATTTTTATGACCGTGTTCAGCTTCCCCTTCATCATGTCCATGTCCGTGATCATCATCTGCCTTTTCTATAGCTTCATGCTCCTCAGCTTTTTTGTCTGTCTGTACAAATACATAAAATTTACCGTCAGCCTCTACAATTGCTTCATCAGGAACAGCAGGTGTTGTTGCACTCTCAAGATTAATTACACCTGTGATGTTCATTCCGTCGATCAATCCCACTTTATTTCCTGTTACATTGGCATGAACAGAAATGGTCTTGCTTTCATTTTCAAAAGAAGAACCTATACTGTAGACAGTAGCATTATAAAAAACCTCAGGGTTATTTGTAAGTTTAAACTGTACATTCTGTCCTACCTTCATTTTAGGTAAGTCTCTTTCGAAAACCTGAAGATCCAGGTGAATTGAACTGTTATCAATCATTTCCAGAACAGGAGATGAAACATCTACATAGCTTCCTATCTGGGCGTTGATATTACTAATTACACCACTGATAGGAGCAGTAATAACCAATCCTGAACGTAGGTTTCCATTAGTTACTCTTCCCGGGCTTATACCCATCAGCTGAAGCTGTCTCTGTAAAGATGCTCTTTGTGTTCTCAGGCTTTTCAGTTCTGCATCAGAACTCTGAAGATTCTTTTTTGCTCCTGCATCATTGTCAAATAGCTCTTTCTGTCTTCTGAATTCCTGTTCCGCAAAAGATATTCTACTGTTTATGGTGAGATATTGTTCCTGCAGCTGAATGTATTCTGGATTACTGATACTTGCCAAGACCTGACCTTTTCTTACGTAATCACCAATCTGAAAATTAATGGTTTTAATAACACCCCCATATAATGAGGTAACCATTGCTTTTTTGTCATTGGGAACCCTCAACAATCCGTTGGCTTTTATGGTTGAGGTAAGATCCTTCATTTCTACCTGTCCCAATAAGACTCCTACAGATTTCATCTGTTCTTCTGTAAGTTCAGCAATAGTTTTCGGTACTTCTTCGTGAGCACCCTCTTCAGCTTGTTCTGTTTTGGGTTTTTCGGTTGTTGCTTCCGCTGTATCTTTCTTTCCGCAACTAATGGCAAAAAGTGAAATTAAAGCTAGAGATACAATACTATATTTGATTTTCATCTTTATAAATTTATTTGTCAGATAAAGTACCTGTAATACCGATTTATTAATAGCATTACAGGCATTTCATTTTATTGATTGATTATTGAATTAATGATAATGACAGATTCATTGACCTGCTGAATGGATTGCAGATATTTCAATTGAATATTGGTCGAAGTCTGCAAAGCAAAAAGATATTCCACATATGAGATTTCCCCTGTTTTATATCCCAACTGTCCTGCTTTCGTAATCTTCTCAGCATTTGGAATAGCCTGATTGACATAGTAATCATACTGTTTTACATTTTGCTGATACTGATTTAAAGCGTTTTCCAACTGTGCTTCCAATTGTTTTTGCTGATACTTAGCATTGGACTCCGCCATTTGTTTTTGATAATCCAATGAACGAATTCTCGCCTTTGTTGCACCAAAAGTCAAAGGAATTGAAACGCCTATTGTCGCAGAATGAAATCTGTTTCCACTATTAAAATACTGATCCATCCCATTTACAGTCTGAAAACCAACCAGTGACTGATTCGTATAACCTATTGTGAAATCTGGTAAACCTAGGGACTTTTCAACCTTTTTGTTTTTCTCAGCGATCTCCATATCCTGATAAAAAGCCCTTACCGTAGGATGTCTTGCAACAACAGTGCTGTCCAGAACATAATCCGCTTTCAGAGGATGATAGTTCTCATCATATAATATGGTAAAATCCTCAGAGGTATTTAAAAGTGCTTTCAGGTTTTTGTACGCATTAAGTAAGTACACCCAATTTTGTTTGAGCAACAGATTAATTTCTCCTTTCTGCGTCTCAGCCGTATTAATCTCAATTTTTTTGACATCTCCTGCTTTAAATCTAACTGTTGCAATTCTAATAAAATCGGTATATAAGCTATCCAAATTCTGCAACTTTGTTTGATTATACTGCAGATACTCTATCTGATAATAATATGTTCTAACCTGTTTAGCCAGCTCGTTTGCAGAAACCTCCTTACTGATCTGTTTACCTTTCACCTGCTCATTAATAAGATCTCTTTTTGCCTTAAATAAACTTGGGAATGGAATTGTCTGGGAAATGGAGAACATTTGATCAAACTTTTTCGAGTTATACTGTCCTAATTGCATATCTGCATTCATTTTAGGAAGTTCTTTAGCTGTAGGCAATAATGCTTCCGTGGCTTTGATATCCAGATCTTTCGACTTCATCAGATTATTGTTGGTTAGCGCCATCTTGGTAGCTTCCTCAAGACTCAAAGGATTACCTTGTTGTGCTTTAAAAGTCTGACCTAAAAAAAGAAATCCTAAAACAACAATTGTTGTAACAGATTTACTGCCTATTTTTTTAAAATTGATTTTAGTATTAAAAATAATGTAGAGCATAGGCAATACAAACAAAGTAAGGAATGTAGCCGTAACCAAACCTCCGATAACAACTGTTGCCAGTGGTTTCTGAACTTCTGCTCCTGCTCCCGTAGAAATTGCCATTGGTAAAAATCCTAAAGAAGCTACAGTTGCCGTCATCAAAACAGGTCTTAATCTCGTTTTTGTACCTTCCATTACGCGCTTTAGAATATCGGTCTCGCCTTCTTTTTCCAATTGGTTGAAAGTGCCTATCAAAACAATTCCGTTCAAAACCGCAACTCCAAACAAAGCAATAAATCCAATTCCTGCACTGATACTGAATGGCATATCTCTTAATAGTAAAGCGAAGACACCACCAATAGCACTCATTGGAATAGCTGTAAAAATCAATGCTGCCTGTTTAAAGGAATGGAATGTGAAATATAAAAGCATAAAGATCAGTAGCAACGACACAGGAACAGCAATCATCAACCTTGCGCTCGCAGCCTTTAGATTTTCAAACTGACCACCATAGGTGAAATAATATCCCGACGGAAGCTTAACCTGTTGATCCAGCTTTTTCTGAATATCTTCCACAACGCTTTCAACGTCTCTCCCTTTTACATTAAAACCAATAACAATTCTTCTCTTTCCTGCTTCACGGCTAATCTGTGCAGGACCCAGCTTATAACTGATGTTGGCTACCTGAGAAAGCGGAACCTGCGCACCTGAATTGGTAGAAATCATCAGATTATTAACATCATCAATATTGGTTCTGTTTAGACTATCCAATCGAACAACGAGATCAAATCTTCTTTCATTTTCAAAAACCTGTCCTGCTGCCTGTCCTGCAAATGCAGTACTTACAGCACTGTTAACATCCTGAATATTCAGTCCGTAGTTGGCCATTCTTGTCCTGTCGTATTCCACATTAATCTGTGGAAGCCCACTAACACGTTCTATCTGTGGTGAAGTTGATCCCTGAACCGATTGAATAACTTTTGCTGTTTTATCTGCATAAATTGCCAATGAATCTAAGTTTTCACCGAATATTTTCACCGCAACGTCCTGTCTTATACCTGTCATTAATTCATTAAAACGCATCTGGATCGGTTGATTCTTTTCAAAGAAAACTCCTGGAATCGTCTCCAGTTTTTCAGAAATTTCATCAGCTAATTCTTCATATGTTTTTTTTGTCTTCCATTCATCCTGTGGCTTTAATACAACGATCATATCTGTAGCTTCCGGTGGCATCGGATCAGTCGGGACTTCGGCAGCACCTGTTTTTCCAACCACCATTTTTACCTCATCGAATTGTTTGATAATTCTTGAAGCCTGCATTGAAGTCTCGATACTTTGGCTTAACGAGCTTCCCTGTGGTAAAATACAGTGAAAAGCAAAATCTCCTTCCTGTAATTGAGGAATAAATTCTCCACCCATTCTGCCAAAAATCAAAACTGCAACAGCAAATATGGCAACTGTTACTCCTACAAGCCAATATTTAATTTTTAATGCTTTTTCAAGCATAGGCTGATAAATCTTCTGAAGCCTGTTCATCATCTTATCTGAGAATGTTTCTTTATGAGAAGGTTTTTTTGATAAGATCAAGGCACTCATCATCGGAATATAGGTCAATGACAAAATCAATGCTCCCAAAATCGCAAAACCGACTGTCTTCGCCATTGGCGTGAACATTTTCCCTTCAACACCAACCAAAGTTAGGATTGGAATATAGACAATAAGAATAATAATTTCACCGAAAGCGGCACTACTTCTGATTTTTGAGGCAGAAAGAAAGACTTCTTCATCCATTTCATTCTGAGTCATCACCTTCTTGCTTTTTCTCATTCCAAGGTGGTGGAGTGTTGCTTCGACTATTATTACTGCGCCATCTACGATTAAACCGAAATCGATTGCTCCTAAACTCATCAAGTTGGCACTAACTCCGAAAACATTCATCATTCCTAAAGCGAATAGCAATGATAGAGGAATTGCTGATGCTACAATCAAACCCGCTCTTAAATTTCCAAGGAAGAGAACAAGCACGAAAATAACAATTAATGCTCCTTCAATTAAGTTTTTCTCCACGGTACTGATTGCTCTTCCCACCAAATCTGTTCTATCCAAAAATGGTTCTATTACAACATCTGCAGGCAAAGATTTTTGAATGGTTGGGATCTTATCTTTGATAAGCGTTACAACTTCATTACTATTTGCTCCTTTCAGCATCATCACAACACCTCCAACCGCATCAATTTCTCCGTTGTATGTCAAAGCTCCGTAACGGACAGCGTGACCAAGACCAACATTCGCTACATCTTTTATAAAAATAGGAACGCTTCCTGTTTCGTTTTTAACTGCGATATTTTTCACATCTTCGATAGAAGTGACAATACCGATTCCACGAATGAAGTAAGCATTTGGTTTTTTATCAATATAAGCTCCACCAGTATTCTGATTGTTTTTTTCTAAGGCAGTAAAAATATCGGTAATACTAATTCCCATTGCTTTTAGGCGGTTGGGGTCTACAGCAACTTCATATTGTTTCAACTCTCCACCGAAACTATTGATCTCTGCGACTCCGGGAGTTCCGTTAAGTTGCCTGCGGACAATCCAGTCCTGCATTGTTCTTAAATCTTTACTGTTGTATTTTTTCTCACTTCCTTTTTTGGGATGGAGAATATATTGGTAAACTTCACCTAGGCCTGTACTCACAGGAGCCATCTCAGGAGTCCCTACTCCCTTTGGGATTTCTTCTGCAGCCTGTTTCAGCTGCTCACTAATAAGTTGACGGGCAAAATAAACATCAACATCTTCCTTGAAAACAACTGTAATTACTGACAGCCCGAACCGGGAGATACTTCTTGTTTCTTCGATATTTGGAACATTGGCAATACTTTGTTCGATAGGAAATGTGACTAATTGCTCAACCTCTTGTCCTGCAAGTGTTGGACAGACGGTAATAATCTGTACTTGATTATTTGTGATATCAGGTACTGCATCAATAGGTAGTTTGGTGGCACTCCACGTACCCCAAATGACTAGCATCAAAGTCATCAATCCGATAATGATTTTATTCTTGATACTAAATCGTATGATATTATCTAACATTGGATTTAAATTTTATTGAATGTCGAGCTCATTTCATCAAAAAAAAAGGATGAATTATGAACGACAAAGATGAGCGGAAACACGATGCAATGATATTGCAAAGTTTCCACGACAAAATGATGAAAGACACACGTCTTACATTAAATCAATAAAAATTAAATTTTAGGGGGTTGCCAAATCTGGTCATACACCAAATGAGCAAAATCATTTTTTTGAAAATGAATTTTTTTTGAGAAATATTCGGTTACCTTTTGTGATAAAGGCATTAAAGGCTCTATTTTAGAAGATGCTACTGTTATCTGACAACAGTTACAAGTACATAATGGAGAACAAATATCTCCTTTGTCTTTAGAATGAGAATCTTCAGAATTGCTGATAGTACTGTAAGAATCTTTAGAATTATTTGGAGACTGCGCATGGATATCATTACAAGGCACTACGGCAAGCACCATGAAATAAATAATTAAAAAGAACTTAACTAATCTCACTTTACAAATATAAATATATTTTTCAAAGTTTAACTAAATATTCTAAAAACTTTTAAAATAAAAATTCTTGAAAAACAAAAACTTATTATTAATAAACTTTTTAAATTTCGCAACTATTAACAAACGACAATCAAATGTAGATTTTTCATCTGTTTTATTTTTGACTAATGATACTGTGAAGCTGTCTGTCTACTACATCAACAAACTAAAATGAATGGTGAAACTTTGATAAGATCTGCCATTTCATTTTTTTATCGATATTTTTATTCCAACTCATCTTTTTCTTCTAAAACTGCAAAACACAAAGTTCTGATTGGTATTAAAAGGTGTTCTGTGGTCTACGGTAAAGCATTCTATTTTATTGAAATGTTCCTTAAAGCGACTTTCCAATGAACTTTCAGAATACTGTTTGATTTCAATACCACTACATTTTATCGGACCTTGTTCTGAAAAGCTCCCGATTACCAAAATTCCTGTTGGTTTAATGTTCTGTTTAACCGTATCGATGTAGCTTTCAATTTCATTATCCTCTGTCAAAAAATGAAAAGCAGCCCTGTCGTGCCAAAAATCATATTGTTCTGTGGGTTTAAATGTACTGGCATCTTCAACTATCCATTTTACACGGTTTGACTTTTCGCCAAGTCGTTGCTTAGCTTTACTAAGTGCTGTCTCTGATATGTCTAAAACTGTAATGTCCTGATAACCCAAGTCAAGCAAGTGATCAACAAAAAAACTATCTCCTCCGCCAATATCAATTATTTTGGCCGTTTTTGATACATTGAATTCTTTAATAAATGCTAATGACGTTTCGGGTGTAGGCTGATACCAGCTTACTTCTTCCAAAGCTTTGGTATTGTATATTTTTTCCCAATGATTTTTTCTATCAGATAATGACATATCTCTTTAATTTTTTGTACTATTCAAATTTAACTCATTTTTTTTTTTACTATCTCTCACGTTTAACCACAAACTTACCTTTACCAATAGTATCAAGACGGGAACTTCTACCAACGGTCCAATAACTCCCACAAATGCTTGTGGGGAATAGATACCGAAAATAGATATTGCTACTGCTATAGCCAATTCAAAATTGTTTCCTGTGGCTGTAAATGCGATGGATGCGTTTTTGTCGTAAGGAATTTTTAAGGCTTTATTGATAAAGAAACTAACGAAGAACATTAGTATAAAATAGATAATTAGTGGTATGGCTACTTTTATTACATCCATTGGTAACTCTAATATTTTATCGCCTTTCAAGCTGAACATTAATACTATGGTAAACAGTAAAGCATATAATGTAATGGGCGATATTTTGGGTACAAATTCCCTGTTATACCATTCTATCCCTTTTGATTTTACCAATGCATAACGGCTTATAAAACCCGCTAAGAATGGAATGCCTAAATATATCAATACGCTTATTGTAACATCTTTCATTGATACACTTACATTGAAATTTGCCAATCCTAATTTACTCGGTAACACATTAATAAATAACCAAACTAAGAAGCTATAAGAAAGCATCTGGAAGATACTATTTAATGCCACTAACATAGCTGTATATTCTCTGTTTGCTTTAGCTAAATCACTCCATACGATTACCATTGCGATACATCTTGCCAAACCTATCAGTATCAAGCCTGTCATATAATCGGGTTCATTTCGTAGAAACAAAACGGCTAATCCGAACATCAGCAAAGTACCGATAATCCAATTCAGAAACAACGATATGCCGATTACTTTTTTATCCTTAAATGCTTGGGGCAATAATGAGTAATCTACTTTTGCCAATGGTGGGTACATCATCAGTATCAGACCTATTGCCAAAGGAATGTTTGTGGTGCCGGCTGAAAGAGCATCCGTAATTTTTGAAATACCCGGAAAGAAATGTCCCAATCCTATACCAACTGCCATTGCAAGGAATATCCATAAGGTAAGGTAACGGTCAAGAAATTTTAGTTTTGGTTGCATAGCGTTGCTAATTTGTAAGTTCTTTATATTGGTTTGCTGTCAATAAGTTTTCTAATTCTGTAAGGTCTTTGATTTCAATTTTTATCAACCAACCATCTTTATATGGGTTGTCATTGATAAGTGTAGGTGCTTTCAATAGTAGGTCGATTGTTTCAATGATTTTACCCGATACGGGCATAAATAAATCCCTGACCGTTTTAACCGCTTCAACAGAGCCGAATACTTCATCCTGCTGAAAATTATATCCAACATTCGGTAAGTCTGCATTTACAATTTCGCCCAATTCACTTTGTGCAAATTCTGTGATGCCTATTGTACCAATATTCTCTTGTACTTTAATTCAAGTATGTTCTTTTGAATACTTTATATCGTTTGGAAGTTCCTTTTTATCATTTTTAGGATTAATAACCTCTTCTTAAATTTTCTGCGTATTCGTTTGGTAGTGGGCTTTCTTCAACTGCTTTTGCTGATTTTTCAATATCATAATCAAAGCGTATAAATTCTACACTGATACTATCTTTATCTAGTACTGAACTATCTTCATTGATTGTAAGCATCACGTAGCCACCTCTTACATCATTATCTTTAGGTTTACCTACCGAACCAATATTGATGGCGTGTCTGAAATGATTTTTTCCGTCAATACCAGAATTTAAAATACGGTGGTATGGCTTGTGTGTATGCCCGAAACACAAAATGTCCGCGTCCGCCTGTTCCATAATTCTGAGCATACTTTTTTCTTCTCTATCCTCAAATAAATATTCATTTATTTTTCTTGGACTTCCGTGTACTAATAATAAATTGAGCTTATCTTCATTCAATTGAAATTCTACTTTGATATGTGCAGGAAGTGTACGCAAATAGGCTCTTTCTTCATCTTTCATAATAGAGTTGGTAAATGAAATAGAGATTTTCCCATTATCTTTTTCCCCGTCTGTTTTGTACGCACATCCACAATCGTTGCTCATACGCCCGATGCCAAAATCATAATTTCCTGCAATGGTTGGTATTTTCCTTTTACGGATTTCGTTTACAACTTCATTTGCCCAAATATTATAACCTACCAAATCGCCTAAGCAATAAATACTGTCGGGGTTTCTTTTTTCTACATCTTCAAAGAATGCTTCTAAGGCAGGTAGATTGGCGTGAATGTCGCTGAATAATGCAATTTTCATTTTTATTGATTTTTATGTTTTGAATTTTGTTTTACTTATTAAGATATTAACAACAACCACCTCCTGGCGTACAAGCGTTTGAATTGTTTACAGATAATTCAGTCAAATTTTTCTTTTGTTTCTCTGAAGGAATGCCACAAGCATCCTGAGCCAAACACGCAGTCGTTTTATTTTTTAGTACAAATGTTTTCCCGTTAAACTCCAAATCGTACTTGCCAATTGTTCCGCTTTGATATTCTACTTCTATCTCAGCATCTTCCATTCCCAATTTTTCTTCAGATAACTTGATGATGTTTAATAGTTTGGTCGGCTTTAATCTATGCTCGTAATCATCTGCATTCCATAATTGAAAGTTGACCACTTTTTCATTTCTGATTGTTCCACCACAATCGATGAAATTCTTTGTAATTACACCCACTTCTGTAACGTGAAAGTGTTCTGGTACAAATATTCCGTTCTCTAATTGAAATTCAACATTATCTAATGTTGGTAAGATTTCTTTGATGTCTGATAGTTTCATAAATCTTCTATTTTATTATGATATTTTTCTATACTTTGGAATTCTATTTTTGATATACAAATTTAATCGATACATAATATTGCAATATAACGATATTAAGGAATGTAAAAAAATGCCTTTAACAGCATTGATTTACTTTTACTTCCTGTTCAAAGAATTGATTGAAATACTCTTGTATCTCTTTCCATTTCTTTTCTTCTATACAATAACAAACTGATTTTCCATCTATTGTACCCTGTATAATACCCATATATTTCAACTCTTTTAAATGCTGCGAGATTGTCGCTTGCGCCAAACCTAATTTATCCACCAAATCATTGCAAATGCAGGATTTTTGATTGATAATATATTGAAGTATAGCTACCCTTGCAGGATGTCCAAAAACTTTAAACAAAGAAGCTAATTTATTTTGTTCATCTGAAAACATATCTGATTTTGTAAGCCCCATACTTAATTATTTAATATCGCAATATTACGATATTAAATTTGAAATACAAAAAGATTTAATAGCTTTTTACAAATTATATTTAAAAAAGGTATCAGGATATAACTTCTATTTTTTATAAAATTATATTTTGAACTTGTTACCATCTTTGAGACAAAATCATACACATTATTAATAATTTTGTAAAATTTTTTCTTTACAACTTTTAAAGACAATCTTCTCGCATAAATCCAGTGATAAATGAATGTGAAGCTCTCATTCCTTTTGTTTCTAATTATTAGACACTAAGAAGGATGCTATATCTCTCACAACTTTACTTATAAATACAGGATATCTCTGGAAAAAAATGTTTTTCTTTCTGATCATTAAGCTGGATTTCTTTTTCAATAAAAAATACTCCGCTAACCTCACACAACTCCCTACAGGAAAAATATTAGGATGTTTTTTGCTAAATTCAAATCTTACGATCTCTCTTGGAAATCGAAAGATATATAAATAAAAAATATATGAAGATTATTAACAAAAGATGACTAGCAGCTTTTTTAGGATGTCGAACTTAAGTTTTGTCTTCTTCAAGACATTTTTGAAATCTTAACAGACAAATTTCAATATCTTTTTAAAAAAACTGTATCATTACTTTACAAGGCATATCAACTTCGAATATAGATCCTCTATACAACTATCTTTGTCTGATAATTTAATTATCTCAGAAATCTTTTTACATTCTTTTGTCAAGATATTTTTGTTTAAGTAACATCATGTCCTCACTAACTTTGCTATCTAATATCTTCGCATAATGCTGCGTAGTTTTAATACTTTTATGACCTAGCATTTTACTTACACTTTCAATAGAGACCCCGTTAGATAAAGTAACGGTTGTTGCAAAAGTGTGGCGTGCAATATGGTAAGTTAATTCCTTATTGATACCACACAGATCTGCAATTTCTTTCAAATAGGCATTCATCTTTTGATTACTAAGAATAGGCAGAAGTTTTCCACTATTAAGGCAAGCCGGATGATTTTTGTATTTTTTAATAATTTTCTCTGTTTGAGAAAGTATGGGAATATTAGAAGTAGTTTTAGTTTTCTGACGTTTGGTATAAATCCATTGAGAGCCATCAAGACCTAAATTGATATTTTGATATGTTAGTTTTTGGGTATCAATGTACGCCAGTCCGGTGAAACAGCTGAACAGAAAAATATCTCTAACCAAAGACAATCTCTCATTTGTAAAATCTTTGGTAAAAAGCACTTCAATTTCCTGTTCATTAAGAAACATTCTCGTCACTTCATTAAACTTAGAATGATAGTTCATAAAAGGGTCTCGCTCTATCCATCCATTCGCAAGACAAATACGAACAATCTTACCAAAATTCTTAATATACTTAACAGCAGAATTATTGTTGCAGGATCTCTCGGTTCTTAAAAAAAATTCAAAATCATTTAGAAAAGCATAATCAATCTTTTTAATTTCAATGTCGGTAATACTATATTTCCATTTCAAGAAATCTTTTGTATGTTTGAGACATGTTTTATAACGTGTCAATGTTCCTTGTGCAAATTCTTTTTCAATCAGTTTCTCCATTCGATCATTATGATCCTGAAAAATAGGAATGAGCATTCTGGTCAATTTACCTTTACCAACTAACTTATTTTTAAGAGTCTCACAAGTTACTGTTTCCTTATCTCTGATTAATTCGTGATAGGCATCATAAACTTTCTGCTCAAAAGTTTTCAAATAAAAATTAAGTGATCTAAATTCTTCAGAAGAGCCACTAACCTTCTGCATTGCAGAATTCCATTTTGAAGCCTTTACTGTACGTTTTGTGCTTATCTCGGATATCTTGCCATCAATTGTAATTCGTAAGTAAATAGGAGACTCTCCTAAAGAATTGATTTTAGCTTTTTTTACATAGAAAAGTAAATTGAATGTCTTGTTCATTTCGTAAAGGGTTTGAGATTTAAAATTAATCTTAGCAAAAACTTATCACAAGATATTCAGTTCCTGAACTAGCTACTGAACAGGGTTTGTTGAATTTTCAGTGACCTTTTTAAACCTATTTTAACAGGTCACTGAATAGGTCACTTTCAAATTGTGCTTTTTTAACTTTCTTTGAATAGACATAAAACGAAAAAAGCTTTAAAACATATGTTTTAAAGCTTTTTGCACTACTTTGATATTGTAGTTGCGATCCGGA
>QFQW01000041.1 GCA_003248755.1 Chryseobacterium sp.
TCATCCAACAATTTTTGAAGTTCTCCCATAGAAACCGATCTCAGATTATCTTCAGTAGAAACTGTTTCGGAAAATGATTGTTCTTCCTTAGCCACTTCTTCTAATTCAAGAAGAATCCCGGCTTCATTCAGGACCTGTTGGGTCGTAAAAATAGGGGCATCAAAACGTACCGCCATTGCAACCGCGTCAGAGGTTCTTGCATCAAGGATCAATTCTTCTTCTGTCGCTTTATTTTTAAAGTTGATATTCGAAAAGAAGACTCCGTCTACAATTTGGTAAATGATCACAGAGACCAGTTCATAATTAGCCGAAACGATAAATTTTGTGAATAAATCATGCGTAAGAGGACGGGGCGGATGAATGTCTTTCTCCAGACCAAGAGAAATGGATTGTGCCTCGAAGTTTCCTATAACAACAGGTAATTTTATATGTGTTTCTTCATGTTCCAATAACAGCGCATAAGCTCCCGACTGGGTCTGGCTGTATGAGATTCCTCTAATGATTAATTTTTTATAATCCATTTAGCAAATATAAAATTTTTTGTTAATTTTCATTAAGGATTTGTTGATTTTTGCATTGTTTACGTTGATAAATCATTAGATTTTTCTCTATTCCGATTTGGAAATCTGTAAAGCGCATTTTAAAACATTGAATTACAGCAGCCCGACTTATCTCAATTACATTTATTTTTTTATTTGAATCGATGAACCACTTCGTTAGATTTGAACGAAACTTTTTTCTTTTTTATCAAAAAAAGAAAAAAGCGGGAGTGGAACGCGGATTAAGCTGCCCAAATAATTATATTTCTAAAAACAAAAAAACCTGAGCAACAACTCAGGTTCTTTATTATATTTCGAAAGATTGATTAAGCTTTTAAAGCTTTGATTTTCTCTGTCAATGCTGGAATAATCTGAAAAGCATCACCTACTACTCCATAATCTGCAGATTTGAAGAAAGGTGCTTCCGGATCATTATTGATCACAACAATCGTCTTAGAACTATTAACTCCTGCCAAGTGCTGAATCGCACCGGAAATTCCAACTGCAATATAAAGATTTGGAGAAATTGCTTTTCCTGTTTGTCCAACATGCTCTGTGTGAGGTCTCCACCCAATATCGGAAACAGGTTTTGAACAAGCAGTTGCCGCACCAAGAACATTTGCTAAATCTTCTATCATTCCCCAGTTTTCCGGACCTTTAAGACCTCTACCTGCAGAAACAACTATTTCCGCTTCTTTAAGATCTAATTTCCCCGAGGATTGTTCGTGATTGATGACTTTTGTATCTTCATTAGCAATGCTCAATTCTTTCACTTCTTCAGAACCTGAAGCTGTATTTTCTTTAACACCAAAAGCATTTTGAGAAACGGTTACAATAACTCCGGCCGCATCAGCTTTTGCATGCATAAATCCTTTTCCGGAAAAAGCTTTTCTCTTAACCTGGAAAGGTGATGTACTTTCAGGAACATCAATCACATTAGTAATCAACGAATAATTTTTCTGAATAGCCAACATTGGTGCGATAGAAGAAGCATCTGTTGTATGAGGAAAAACGATGATATTTCCGTCAGCAATTTGACCAACTGCTTCTGCATAAGCCTTGGAACTGAAATTCTTAAGACCCGCATCTTTTACATTAATTACTTTATCTGCTCCATATTTGTAAAGCAAATCTGAAGAATCTGTCGGATTGATAGAGATCGCAGTCACTGAATCTCCAGTTTTTGCCGCAATAGCTTTTGCATAAGAAACCGCTTCAAATGCTGCTTTTTTGTAAACTCCGTTTATATTTTCTGCGTATACGAATACTGCCATAATTTTATTTTTTAGATTAAAAGATAAAAGACGAATAGATGATAGACTTTGATAAGTTGGATTGAGATTTAGAAGTTTTTTCTTGAATCTCTTTCTATTATCTATTTGTCTATAATTTATATCACTTTTGCTTCTTCGTGAAGTAATCTTACCAACTCGTCCAGATTATCCGCAGAAACCAACTTCACAGCCGCTCTTGGGGCAACACTATCAAAAGAAACCGCTTCAACTTTCACTTCAGAATTTGAAGGTTCCACAACATTAAGAGCTTTAGTTCTTGCCGACATAATTCCTCTCATATTTGGGATAATCAGATCCTTCTCGTCAACCAAACCTTTTTGTCCTGCAACAACAGCCGGTAATTTCACAGAAATAGTTTCTTTGCCACCTTCTATTTCTCTAACTGCAGTTGCTTCTGAACCATTAACATCTAAACCAACAGCAGCATTCACGAAAGCGTAATTCAATAATTGAGCAACCATTCCCGGAACTGCCCCACCGTTGTAATCGATAGATTCTTTTCCTGTAAGAATCAGCTCATAACCTCCGTCTTGAGCTACTTTAGCAATTTCTTTGGCTACAGAAAAACTGTCTTTAGCTTCTGCGTTGACTCTCACTGCATCATTTGCTCCGATTGCTAATGCTTTTCTGATAACAGCTTCTGTTCCCGCATCTCCAACGTTCACAACTGTTACCGTTGCACCTTGGGATTCTTGTAATTTTATAGCTTTTGTTAAAGCAAACTCATCTAATGGATTAATCACCCACTGAATTCCGTTTTTGTCAAAAGCAGATTTATCTGCTGTAAAATTAATTTTACTTGTAGTGTCCGGAACACTACTGATACAAACTAATATTTTCATCTGTTAAATATATTTTTAATTTTTTATCGGATAAGAATCAATCTTAAAGATAAAATTTGATGTTACTAACTGTGGCTAATATATATAAAAAATACTATGCATGCATAATTTATTGTTATTTATTAAATAACATCGGAAACCGCTTTAATAAAAGGGTATTTAGACTCTTTATAAATAATTTTGTCCAATTTAAGCACCTTGATCATATTTAAGGTATTACAGAAATCAAGGTCAAATTATCGAATTTCTAAAAATTCAGTGTTTTATTTCTTTACCTGACTTGCCCGGAACTCAATTTTACTTGGTAAAACACGAGGATTCATATTCAGCATATCGAGCACAAGATTTCCCATATCTTCCGGTTGGATTTTCCATTCGTCTTTTTCAGAAGGCACATTGCCATTGAAATAAGTTGCGACAGAACCCGGCATTATTGTAGAAACTTTGATGTTATATTTTCTAAGGTCAATCATTGCAGCTTGTGTAAAACCGACAACGCCGAACTTAGAAGCATTGTAGCCTGCTCCATTTTCAAAGAAATTAGTTCCGGCAAGACTTGCAATCGTGATGTAATAACCTTGAGATTTTTTCAGTTCTTCAACAGAAGCCTTTAATGTATAGAAACAACCTGTCAAATTAGTTTCCTGCATTGCGTTCCAATCTTCTATAGACAATTCATCGACTGGTTTGAAGATTCCTAAACCCGCATTTGCAATCACAACATCTACTCTTCCGAATCTTTCCACAATTTTGGCAACCGCATTTTGTTCATCCTCGAAATTCCTAACATCTGAACTCACTCCAAAAATACTTTCTGAAATTGTTTTAAGTTCACAAACTGCTTTATCAACATCTTCCTGCTTTCTTCCGCTGATAGATACTTTGTGGCCATTTTTCAATAATACTTCCGCAATTCCGAAACCGATTCCTTTGGTTCCGCCTGTGATATAAACTACTTTTGACATAATCTTGAATTGATTTGCTAAAATAAAAAAAACGCTCTTATCAGAGCGCCTTTATTAATAATTTAAGAAGAAGTTGTTACTTCTTTATGAACTTTTTAGATTGAATACCGCTTTCCGTTTCAATATTAATTATATAGATTCCTACAGGTAAGTTTCTTACATCTAACTGATTATTTAATACAGCTTTTCTAGAAGATACAGTTTTTCCTGAGACATCAACAATACTTACAGATTTTATCTTAGATGTTGATTTGATATTAATA
This sequence comes from Chryseobacterium sp., assembly GCA_003248755.1. Taxonomy (GTDB): domain Bacteria; phylum Bacteroidota; class Bacteroidia; order Flavobacteriales; family Weeksellaceae; genus Epilithonimonas. The sequence goes on from QFQW01000041.1 coordinate 3,905, forward strand.
TAATCTGTAGCAGGGTTAGGATAGATAGAAACTTCCGAAATATCTCCTTCTATCTGGCCAACAGTTGCTACTCCTAGTACTGCTGAATTTACGGCCTCAACTTTATAATTATCAATTGCTATTGTAGTAGATGCTGCGTTACCTGTATTGTATTGGCTAACAACATTGAATTGTGTTCCGTCGAGGTTTTTTGTAATCGAATAACCATTGATTGAAAGCGTAGTTGTAACTCCACCTATTGTGTATGTAATTATACCATTTACTTTATCATAAGTACAGCCTACAGTTACCCAGGTATTTGCAGGATAAGTTACCGCACTGATCCCTGTAATATTGAAAAAGCCTGTCGCATTAGTAGTATTGTTTGTTAAATTAGCCTGTCCTGTAAAAAGTTTAGTTGAAGTGTTATACTTTAACCCTACAATTCCAGCACTTGCATTAGTTACATTAATACCCGGAGATAGATTGCCAGTTGATGTTCCTGTATAAAAATCGAAAGTAATTTTCAATATATCATTTCCGGTAGTTCTTGCACCCCAAGCTGCAGCAAAACCCAATTTAACTGCCTGTCTGTTTGAAGCTGCCGCTGCAGTTGCTCCAGAAGTGATTTGAAAAGAATTACCATGCGATGCATCAATACTTACAATCTGGTAGTCAGGTGCAGACCCTCCATTCAAATACATGCCTCCTTGTCCTGGTGCCCCAAATGCAAAATCAGTTCCTACATTCCCTAAAGTATAAGAATTATAATTATCTGACTCTATAATTTGAGCCGATAAAAACGCTGTCGAAAGTGCTATAGCACATAAAAAGTATATTTTTTTCATAAAAAAAGTTTTATTATTCAATTACGAATGTAGAAAAAAAATCTATTAATAGCAAATTAATAGATTTTTTTAAATATACTTCACAAATAACAACAAAAAACAATATTATTCTGAAAAATATTTAAAAAAGTAAGGAATACTTTCTATTCCTTTATAATAGTTATACAATCCGTAATGTTCATTTGGTGAATGAATTGCATCTGAATCCAAACCAAAGCCCATCAAAACAGATTTAGCACCAAGAACTTTCTCGAACAATGATGTAATTGGAATACTTCCTCCACTTCTGTAAGGCAGAACTTCTTTTCCAAAAGCTTTTTCCATTGCTCTTTTAGCAGCTAAAAATTCTTTGGTATTGCTTTCCAAAACGTAAGGCATTCCACCGTGATGTGGCGTAACTTTTACTTTTACACTTTTTGGAGCGATTTTCTCAAAATACTTTGTGAATTTTTCAGTGATTTCTTCCGGCGTCTGATTTGGAACGAGTCTCATTGATATTTTTGCAAAAGCTTTGGAAGCAATTACCGTTTTTGCACCTTCTCCAGTGTAACCTCCCCAAATTCCATTCACATCAAGAGTTGGTCTGATAGAAGCTCTTTCCAGAGTTGTATAACCTTCCTCTCCCTGAATATCATTAAGATTAATTGATTTTTTGTAGGCTTCCGGGTCATCTTTCAGTTTGTTCATTTCCTTTCTGTCTTCGTCAGAAACAATCAAGACATTGTCATAAAAACCGTCAATTGTGATATGTCCCTTATCATCAATCAAATCTCCGATTATTTTTGCAAGAACATTAATTGGATTTGGAACAGCACCTCCATAAAGTCCTGAATGTAAGTCACGATTTGGACCTTCAACCTCGACTTCTACATAACTCAAACCTCTTAAGCCTGTAGTAACCGTAGGTTGTTCATTAGAATAAATGTGAGTATCGGAAATTAAAATAACATCACAGCTCAGTTTTTCTTTATTTTCTTCCAGGAAATCTGCCAGACTTGCAGAACCAACTTCTTCTTCTCCTTCAATTAAAAATTTCACATTACAAGGAAGGGAATCGGTTTTCATCATGGCTTCAAAAGCTTTGACGTGCATAAAAAACTGCCCTTTGTCGTCTGCTGAACCCCTTGCGAAGATTGCACCTTCCGGATGAAGTTCAGTTGTTTTCACAACCGGCTCAAATGGGTTGCTTGTCCATAATTCCAATGGGTCGGCTGGCTGAACGTCATAATGACCGTAAACCAAAACTGTTGGCAAATTAGAATCAATTATTTTTTCGCCGAAAACGATTGGATATCCTTTTGTTTCAAGAATCTCAACATTGTCCGCTCCGGCAACTTTCAAATGCTTTGCAACCTCGTCAGCACATTTCAGAACTTCTGATTTGTAAGCCGGATCGGCACTGATGGAAGCAATTCTAAGGATATCGAATAATTCATCAAGGAAACGTTGTTTGTTTTCCTGAATGTATTGTTGTGTATTACTCATTTCTATTATTAATGATAAATGATGATTGATAAATGATTTAAACTTTGTCAAAGGTGAAAAAGTAAGGTTCGTAAAAATAAAAAATGTCCTGCAAACGCAAGACATTTTTTGTTATAATATTTTTATAAAATTCTTATTAGTGTTCAGCTTTGTGAGCTTCTTCTGTTGCGGGCTTTGCTTCAGGAGTCGCAACTTTTGCAGAATCTGAAACAACGTGGGAAACAGCTTTTGCGGAATCTGCTGTTGGATGGTAAGTTCCGTGAGGTGCATTTGGGTCATCGTATCTTACTACTTCATCCGTTTTTTTCAAACGTCCTTTGTTCCCTCCAGCAGGAAGATCACAAGATACAACTAAGATAGCAAAAGCCAACAATATTACAGATTTTTTCATTTTTTATAATTTAACGTGTCAAAAGTAGTAAAATTGAGATTTTCTGCAAAATTATTTTGGTAAAATGTATATTGTAGAACGTATTCTGTAATAAGTCTAATTTATCAATCCCATATTTTTAAAATTAATGCAAAGGTTTGAGCACAAAGAACACAATAGTTATTTTAACAATATGTGTTAAAGGTTCACAAAGCCACTAACGCTTACAAAAGATTATTACATTGACAAATCTAAAAATCAAATGACAAAGTTTCTACTTTGCGAAGCGCGCCCCGACTTGAGTGGACTCTTCGAGAACCTCAGAGTGACAAAGCGGAACGGAAGGCGGATAAAGACGCCCAATTATTATAAAAAAAACCTGACTCGGATGAATCAGGTTTTTTTGTTTTATTTTTTTCTTTCGAGAACTTCGTCCACCATTCCGAAGCTTTTCGCTTCTTCTGATGTCATCCAGTAATCCCTATCGGATGCTTTTTCTACCCAGTCGTAAGTCTGTCCGGAGTGGTTGGAAATGATGTCATAAAGTTCTTTTTTCAACTTCAACATCTCTCTCAAGTTGATCTCCATATCAGAAGCTACACCTTGCGCTCCACCAGAAGGCTGATGTATCATCACTCGAGAGTGCTTCAAAGCGGAACGTTTTCCCTTCTCTCCTGCAACCAAAAGTACAGCTCCCATAGAAGCGGCAATTCCTGTACAGATCGTTGCAACATCCGGCTTGATGATCTGCATCGTGTCATAGATTCCCAAACCTGCATAAACGCTTCCTCCCGGAGAGTTGATGTAGATCTGGATATCTTTCGCAGAGTCTGAACTTTCCAAGAAAAGTAACTGTGCTGTAATGATATTTGCTACCTGATCGTCAATCCCTGTTCCCAGGAAAATGATTCTGTCCATCATCAATCTTGAAAAAACATCCATCTGCGCAACGTTCATTCTTCTTTCCTCCATGATGTAAGGCGTAAGATTGGTCGGGTTGAACATTCCCATATATTGGTCTGTTACTAGACCGTTGTTTCCCATATGCTTTACTGAGAAATCTCTGAATTCTTTTTTAATGTCCATATTATATTTGGTTATTTTTAAATCTGTATTGAGTTTGCAATTTCTATTCCTTTGCTAAAGTAAGTCATTTTGTCATACTATTCTATTTAAATAAACTTTAATTGAAGCATTAAGGAATGATAAATCTCTATTTTTCTTCAATAATAAATTATAATTATCTTCATCATCATTTCTATATTGATCAAGGAATTGATAACTATCTTTCATTAGTTTTTCAATATATAAATGTTTATGTCTTAAAATAACAGCATCCATTTCTTCTTGAAAATTTTCGCCGTAATTACTGAAATATATATTAAAATTACTCCAATTACTGGTTTCAGGCAAATCCATTGATACACTAGCCACTCTTTCAACAATCTCTTTATCCATAAGACTAAAAAAGTAATCATAAATCCTCAATTCATTAGCTTCAACCCCTTTTCGTATATCTTCTACAATACTTTTATTGATTGGGGAAATAAATTCAATACCATCTTCATTATAATGATTTAAAATCTCTTCTATTACAGTTGTTTCAAAAATTACATTATCCGATTTTCTCTTAATTTTATAATTCCCATATTTCAACATAAGTTCAACCAACTTCTCTTCTTGAACCAACAATGGATTTACTGATGTGAAAGCTTCCCGAACAACCTCTAATTTCTGTGGTGCTTTTTTCTCGGCAACCGCAGGTTTTGATTCCTGCTGATGCGTAACATTGGTCTGAATCTGAAGCTCATTGAACAAGCTTTGCTCGCTGAGTCCAAACTTATTCGAAACTTCTTTCAGATAGACCTCACGCTTCAAAGCATTCTGGACAAATGCAACAGACTTCACAATATCCCGGATAGACTCTGCTTTTCTGATTGGATCATTTCCAGCGTCTTTCAGAAGAATTTCCGCTTTGAAATCGATAAAGTCCTTCGCTTCTTTATCAATAAAATTTTCAACAAATTCCTGTGGATGTTTTCTTGCAAAAGAGTCCGGATCATCGCCGTCCGGAAAAAGAAGAACTCGAATGTTCATCCCTTCGGACAATAACATATCGATGCTTCGGAAACTAGCTTTTATCCCTGCATTATCCCCATCGAAAAGAATGGTAACGTTTTCTGTTAATCTTTTTATCAGTTTAATTTGCTCCGTCGTCAGAGATGTTCCGGAACTTGCCACAACATTTTCGATCCCTGACTGATGAAGTGAGACCACATCCATATAACCTTCTACCAAAAGGCAGAGATTCTTTCTGGAAATGGATTGTTTGCTTTGATTTAGGCCATAAAGAACATTGGACTTATGATAGATTTCGGTTTCCGGAGAATTGAGATATTTTGCCGTTTTGACATTATTCTTGAGAATCCTTGCCCCAAAACCAAGAACTCTTCCTGAAAAGCTATGAATCGGGAAAACAACCCTGTCACGGAATCTGTCAATTCCGGAAGGTGTATTTTCCGGAAAAATAGAAAGTCCGGATTTTTCCAAAATATCTTTGGAATAAGCTTTTTGCAGGGCAAATTCTGTAAAGGCATTTTTCTTTTCGGGAGAATATCCCAATTGGAATTTCTTGATAATATCGTCCCGCAGCTCTCTTTCTTTGAAATAGGAAAAACCGATCATTTTCCCCTCTTCCGAGTTCCAGAGCTGATCTTGAAAAAAATCGTTCGCAACTTCGTGGATCTTGTAAAGAACATCACGTTCTGTCTGCGCTTGTTTTTGTTCTTCAGAGTATTCTTTTACATCTTCCTTAATTTCAATTCCGTACTTTTTTGCTGCATGGCGAAGAGCTTCCGGATAAGTAAAATTTTCTATTTCCATCAGGAACGAAATAGCAGTTCCTCCTTTCCCAGTCGAGAAGTCCTTCCAGATCTGTTTACTGGGAGAAACGACAAAACTTGGTGATTTTTCCTCATGAAAAGGACTCAAACCTTTGAAGTTTGAACCAGCTCTTTTCAATTGAACATATTCGCCAATGATTTCTTCTACACGGATGGTAGAAAATATTTTGTCTATAGTCTCTTTAGTAATCACGATGTAAATTTAGAATATTTAAATCTGTAAACAAAAAAATCCCCAAATTGGGGATTTAGATTTATAAAGCGATTTGAATTTATTTCCAAAAATTCCAATAAGCACCATCAAAAACAGCTATTGTATTACTGGTAGTATCATAACAAATCATACCGGGATAAGGACTTTTCACATTAAGATGAGGGCTGATAATTTTAGGTAATGTCAAAGCTAAATTGGAAGATTGTAAAACCAAAACGCCGGCAGCAGTACTCGTAGCAGCTCCCATTACAACACCATTCCCAGTTTCTGCACTAGAGTTATTAATTAATGTTGACGTACTTCCATTACCTTCTGTTAATGGCACCCAAATACTATTCTGATACATATAGATACGGGCATCCCCTCTATAAAAACCTAAAAAACCATTAGTTGGAGTAGCAGGTATAGAACTCAAAGCTGGTAAGATTATTCCTTTTGTATTTCCTGTTTCAACAAAATCTAATATAGAAGATCCTTCTACTGCAGTTTTTCCAATTGCCATCTGTGCATTAATGGTAATTGTAAATAATACAAATAATAAGTTTATTAATTTATTCTTTTTCATTAGTAGCAATTTTATTCGTTACAAGTTTGTGCAATACAATGCCAGGTTGTTCCATTGTACAAACTGAAACAATTGTTTGTTGTATCGTAAATCAACATTCCTTTTATAGGGTTGGTAATACTGGCAGTTGTTGTTCTGGTAATTACAAAACCTTTGTTTGTAGATTCCAATGCGATATGTCCATTGGCAACGTTCTCTGGCCAAGTATCTACTTTAGTTGCTTGTGTAGATATACCCACTTTGGTATATCCATCCGGTGTTCCAAGAGTTGGACTTCTTCTACATTTACAATCTTGGATTAATATATTAACTTTTGCAGATGCAGGACTATAACAGTTACCTGCAGAATCATAATAAAATGCATAATAGCTGCCCGATGTTGTGATAAATGTATTAGTAAGTGCACTTCCTGTATGAGCAGCATTATTAAACCAAACCAATGTAGATCCCGGAGGTATTGAACCAAAATGCAGATCGTTCAGCTGAACTCCTTTTGGCGGCGTTACATCTATATCTGGTGTCGGACAAATATTAGTTGCTGTAAATTCTGGCATGGCTGCCGGTGTTACTTTTACATAAGCTGAGTTATTATTATAATTCGTCTCATAATTCACTGTACTAATGTTTGCTATATTAGTGTAGTGTGTGTCTGCGTTTACATTTGCTGTAATAGTTAATGTTCTTGGAGTTCCGTTAACAAGATTCCCGATATTCCAGGTCATATTTGGAGGTGTTCCGGTAACAGTTGTCCCAGAAGGTGGTGTAGAAGAAACATAGGTAAATCCAGCAGGTATAACATCCGTTACAGCAACAGAAGTAGCCGTAGATCCACTTACAATATTACTTGCATTAATCGTAAATATAACATTACTACCAATCGTAGGTGTCGAATTATTAACGGCTTTTGTTACCGTTAAATCTGCACATAAAAGATTGGAAGTGGCCGTAAACGTTTGGTAATATAAATATCCCCAACTATTGATTGTACGAGCATTCCCAAAGAAGGTATAATAATTAGGTTCCCCGCCTACATTCCAAGTGTGTGCCGGAGAAGCAGTTCCTATAGTAGAGTTATTTGTCCCCGCACCAGTATTATTACCATCCTGGCTTGTTGTATCAAAACTAGTCAGTGCGCTATCATCCCAAAATAGGTTTGACACTTGCATACCAACTGGTGCAATTGTTGTAACTTTAGTCCCTCCCGAATTAAGCTCTACATCAAATACCGGAACGTTAAATCTATCTGCAAAAGCCGTTAATTCGAAAGTCAGCGTAGTTGTTGGATTGATAGCTACACCTGCTCCATCATTACCATCCCACTGCATACTATAATTACCCGGTGTCAAATTATAAAAGTATAAAATCCTATCTGCATAGCCAGTACCCTTTATTATAACCCTATAATCCCCATATTCTTGGGTAATAAAATTAATATAATACGGAGCTGTATTACAATTATTAACAGGAGTAACTACAGAAGCATCGAATGATGGAGGCCCCCCCTGAACAACTCCATAAGGAAATACATTAGGATCAGGAGCATTCAGAAAGACATTAAATCCACCTGGTAGTGATGGTGGATTAACCCCATTATTAACGGATCTTCTATCAGAAACAAAATTATTAGTGTCTGTAACACCATAATTATTAGATCCTATTAAATATCTTAAAGGTTGAAATCCCGGAAACTCTAGTTTTAAAACATTATTAGTGTCTGTATATACATAAAACCCCGGAGATCCTACCGCATTTATATTTGTTGCATATTGAGAACTAGCATTAGGTATTGTAGTAGCCAGCCCCCATTTTGTTGCAAAAACTCTTCCTGGTTTAAATGTATAACTAGTAGGTGTAGTGACTGGTGAGATAGAAGCCACAGTAAAATCAAAAAATGGGGATACTGATTCCGTGTTAACCATTGTTGAATTGGTTGTGGATGTACCTCTCCAGTATTCTATTGTAAAAGTATCGTTTTTTGTAGGAGTATATTGTATTGGCAAATATCCGGCTGGATTCAAAGTTCCTATTCTTGGTCCGTTTGTGGCTTCTGCGTATGATAAGATTTGTCCGGGAGCATTAGTTGCAGCTCTAGACATCAAAGTAGGACCAACCATCACATTCCCCCCAGAATCTAATATTCTATAATAGAAAAAACTATTTCTTGTACTATAATTGAGTGTCGTTGTCGCACCGGCTGTATTAGCATACTCCGTCCAGCTAAATCCAAAATAAAATCTTTCCGAATTAAAATCACTAATTGTAAAATGAATTTCGTTATCATCCGGAGCATTGAAATAGGACCCATAAAGCAATGTTGGATTATAATCTAGTCCGGAGAGCTTTGTTGGATCAGGAGAAATTTGTTTAGTCCCTTCTTGCGCAGAGAATAGTAATGGAAATATTAGAAATAGACTAAGAATCCATTTATTTAAGTTTATAATTTCTTTTTTCATCGTTTTGGTTATTGTCTTATTTGTGGTGCTGTTGATCCTCCTTTACATACCGTTACTGTTGCCGTAGCACTATCGTTTGTGTTAACATTATCGGGATAAGATAGCGAGCTTATACTCGCAGTATTATTATAAACACCGGTATCGTTGACCATGGCATTTATAGTAAGCGTAATTGAAGAACTAGCAGCCAAACTGCCTATATTCCAAGTTCCTGTACTTTGATTATATGCCGCCTGATTTGCACTAATGAATGTATATCCTGTTGGTAACAAATCTTGTACATTAACATTAGATGCTGCTAAAGTTGTATTATAATTTGTAGCTGTTATAGTAAAAGTCACAACATCCCCCGCTAGAGGAGTCGCATTTGAAACCACTTTGGTAACACCTAAATCTATATAGTTTACAGTGTAGGTTATAATAACTCTACCATTAGCCCCTGCAGTACCTGTTTTGTTGGAGTTACCTGCACTGGAACCTCTTCCTCCTCCTCCACCTCCCGGTGTACCAGGTGTCCCCGGATTATTAGCCGTTGCAGTACCTCTGGTTCCTCCTACAGCTCCAACAGCCCCCGGATTAAATCCTGTAGCTGTAGCACCGGCAGTTCCTCCGGCTCCTCCGGCCCCAGTTCCGCCGGCTCCATTTCCGCCGGTTCCTCCGGTTCCTCCGGCTCCCGCAGATCCACCGCCGCCACCGCCAGCTCCGGTAGTAATACCAGTACCTCCGGTTCCTCCGGCAAATCGCGTAGTACCTGTTGAAGCCGCTACAGTACCGCCGGCTCCTCCAGTATTTGAATTTCCCCCACTTCCTCCGGCAGCAGACACAACTATTGTAGAACCAGAAGAAAATGAACTAGCCCCACCTGCTCCGCCAGGATTTCCAGTGGATACACCTCCGGCACCAACAACTATATTATACGATGTTCCTGAAGTAGTAGAAATAGTTGATCTAGAATAAGCACCACCACCACCACCGGCACGTCCGTTACTAGTTGTTGCTCCAGCTCCAGCTCCAGCTCCTCCACCTCCAGCACCCCATACTTCTACAGCAATAGAGGTAACTCCAAAAGGCACAGTAAATGTCTGAACTGCTCCGTTTGTAGTATAATTAAAAGTTTGAGTAGTTGACGTTTGAGAATATACAATCTCGTAGTTAAACAGAAAAAGAGGCAGGATCAGAAAGATCCTCCTCAGTACAAGGTAATTTTTTAACATAAATTTTAATCATCATTTTAATAATGCAAATTTATATTTTTTTTCAATTATTTATAATAAATTTTTATTAATATTAAATTATTTCATTTTCCAATAAAAAATAATCACTATATAACAGTATGATGAATTTTAAAATAAACATTGGGTTAAAATTTATTTTTCTTTTTAAATAAAATTTTTAATCGTTCTGAATATGTTTATATCACATATGATTATTTTTGCAAAAAAAGAAAAATGAAGTTTAAAATTGGTAATCTTTCAGAATGGGATAATGTTGTCAATCAAATCATTCCAAACCTTCAGCATAACATTCTTCTCCTCAAAGGTAATCTCGGAGCAGGAAAAACCACATTCAGCCAGTTTTTGCTTAAAGAATTGGGAAGTGTAGACGAAATATCGTCCCCAACCTACTCTATTGTGAATGAATATAACACGCCGAAAGGAAAAGTTTATCACTTCGATTTATATAGATTAAAATCTGTGGAAGAAGCTTACGATTTCGGGATTGAAGAATATCTCGACAATAGTTTCCTTTCTATTATCGAATGGCCAGAAATCTACATGGACGAGCTTGAAGCCTATGACTTCCACGAGATGACAATCAACAATACAGAATCTGGAAGGGAAATCGAATTTAATTAATGAATACTGTAAATTGTTTTATCTTTGTCGGATATTTTGATTAATGTTTTGATTTTATGAGCAGCACATCAACCATATTTACACCTTTTTCAGAAGAAGAATTGATTCCGAGGGAAGAAAAACTAGAAGTTGTAAAAAAACAAGGAAAAGCTTTCAGCATTGGGGTTCCGAAAGAAACCTGCCTGAATGAAAAAAGAACCTGCCTTATTCCGGATGCTGTTCAAATCCTTGTCAATAATGGTCACAAAGTCATCATAGAAAGTGGTGCCGGTTTAGGTTCTCATTTTCCGGATATTCTTTATTCAGAAGCCGGTGCAGAAATTACCGATGACCCAAAAGTGGCTTTTTCTCAAGACCTTGTTCTTAAAATCAATCCGCCAACAGAAGAAGAAATCGAATATCTCAGACCCATGACCTATCTGATTTCGGCACTTCAAATCAACCTTAGAGATAAAGATTACTTTATGAAATTGGCTTATAAAAAGGTCAATGCGATTGCTTTCGAATTCATAATGGATGAGTACAAACAATTGTCATTAGTAAGATTGATTGGCGAAATTGCAGGAAGTGTTTCCATCCTTTATGCGTCAGAACTTCTGGCAATGTCAAACGGACTGATGTTAGGTGGAATTACCGGAGTTCGTCCCACAGAAGTTGTAATTCTTGGAGCCGGAATCGTTGGGGAATTTGCAACCAAAGCCGCTATTGGACTTGGAGCAAGTGTTAAGGTTTTCGATAATTCATTGTCAAAATTGAGAAGGCTTCATACAATGGTTGACAGCCGAGTTCCTACTTCAATCATCGACCCAAAAGAATTGACAAAATCATTGAGAAGAGCCGACGTTGTAATCGGGGCTTTACCAAGACTTAATCTACCTCCGGTTGTTACTGAAGATATGGTAATGAAAATGAAAAAAGGAAGCGTCATCATTGATATTACTATTGATAATGGAAAAGTGATTGAAACTTCGGAATTAACTTCCACAGAAAATCCTTTCGTTGTAAAACACGGCGTCATCCATTGCGGACTTCCGAATTTGACTTCGAAAATGCCAAGAACTACGACAAAAGCTGTAAGTAATTTCTTTCTAAGTTACCTTCTTGGCTACGACGAAGAAGGAGGTTTTGAAAATATGCTGATTCATAAAAACGAAATCAAGCAATCGCTATATATGTACAAAGGGAGACATACGAAACAGTTGATTTGCAACAAGTTCGACCTTCCTTATCACGACATCAATCTCCTGATTTTTTAAAATCAAACAATGCTTAAAAAACTTAAATTTTACGTTATCGGACTGGTTCCGGGATTATTAATTGTTTTCTTTGTCCTGAATCAAAAAGGTGCAAGCTGTTCTTATTTTCCAAATGATAGGGTAATTGCTGAAACTCTTACAAAAAATTTCATCTATTCTCCCGAGTTTCAAATCGAAATGGAAACGAACAAAATCTCGGAACAATTTCTGAAAGACAGCATAATTTCAAAAGGGGAAATCGATTTTGACAAAAGTAAACCTCAGAACGAGCCTTGCCCTGAATATCTTTTGATTTACCCGAAAAAGAATCCAAAATTTGAAGTCAATTATTCTAAATGTAAAGAAACTGCAGAATTCAAAGGGTTTAAAAAATTAAAATAATTATGAATGGCAAAAATCTCCTTCTACCCGATTATCTCTTATTTGGTGGAATTTTTGTCATCTTTTTCTTGTTGGTTTTAAGTTTTTTTCTGTTTGGAAGATATAAATCTGTCAAGACGAAAAATAAATTGCTCGAAGATAACTACAAAGCCATTGAAACCAAACTCGACAATGTAAGATTGGAACATATCGAGACCAAACTCAATCCGCATCTTTTCAAAAATATTCTGAATTCTGTTCAGTCTCATGCTTATCAGACTTATATCTCGCTTGATAAATTGGCCAATATCCTCGATTATATTCTTTACGAAAGCAGCAACAAATTCGTAACGCCAAAAGAAGAATTGGAGTTTGCAATAAATCTCATTGACATCAATAAAATTAAAATCAATCCGTTATTTGATTTTAGGATTAAGACCAAAATCAACAAAGAAGATTCAATCTATTCCGAGAAAGTTTTTGCGCCGTTGATTTCTGTTGATTTGATTGAAAACGCTTTTAAACACACGGATTTTTTAGCGCAGGATTCATTTATTTCAATTAATTTGATTCTCGAAGATGGAAAATTTGAAATAAAAGTTTCCAACAAAATTTCGGACAAACAACCTCTCGAAAAAGAAAACAGCGGATTCGGAAGCAAATCTTTTGACCAGAGACTGCAATTGATTTACAAAAATCATTACAAGCTCAGCAAGAATATCAGCAATGATGTTTTTACAGCGCAATTAACCATTAATCTTTCAGAATTTTATGATAAAATGCGTTATTCTGGATGATGAATTACTGGCAATCAGCTATTTGAAACTTCTCTGCGACCAGATTGAAGGAATCGAAGTTGTGAAAGCGTTCAATAATCCTAAAGTCTTCTTACAGGAAATCAACGACATCGATTGTGACCTTTGCATTCTTGACATCGAAATGCCTACAATGAATGGCCTTCAGGTCGCCGAATTAATCAAGGACAAAAAAATAATTTTCACTACTGCTTACAAGGAATATGCGGCGGAAGCTTTTGACCTGGATGTTGTGGATTATGTCAGAAAACCAATCAAGAAAGAACGCCTTCAACAAGCTTTCGAAAAAGCGGAAAAACTACTCGGCGAACAGCAAAAAAATCAGTTTTTTGAATGGAATACCAATCTTGGAAAAACCCGAATTTTTGTCAACGATATCATTTATATCAAAACTTCCGAAATCGATAGTCGAGACAAAGATTTGAGACTGAAAAACAATTCAGATATTATTCTTAAAAACTTAAGTTTCAAAAATTTATCAGAATTATTACCGCAGAAAAACTTTGTTCAAATCAACAAAAAAGAAATGGTTAACATTCAGCATATTCAGGTTTTTTCTTTATCGGAAATCATTTTGAATATCAATTCCTCTGAAGGAAATCCTTTGAAATTGTTTATCAGCGATGTTTTTAGAAATCAGGTTTCTGAAAAGCTTTCGAAATAATTTCGGCGCAGAATTCAGCCGTTTCATTACATTTTTCAATTGAAGATGAATTTCGTATTCAAAAACTTCTCAATTTTACATCTTGAAAACACGTAAGATTTAAATGAAATTGAATATGAAAAAGTACCGGAATATTATATTTTACACCGTTACAATTGCGTTTTTCTCCTGTTTGGTATATTGGTTTCTGATAGAAGGAAAAACGCTGGAGGCTGGCGAAAATATCATTATAAAAGAAAGCAAAGGCACAATGTGGGAAAACTTTGCTGAGTCATTTTTAGCCAATCTTCATCATCCTTTAGCTTTACTTTTAGCACAAATCGTAACCATTATTTTGGTGGCGAGGTTGTTTGGTTGGATTTGTATGAAACTGAAACAGCCTTCTGTAATCGGAGAAATGATTGCGGGTATTGTTCTCGGACCCTCACTTTTAGGGCTTTATTTTCCTGAATTTTCAGCTTTCCTATTTCCAAAAGAATCATTAGGAAATTTACAATTTTTGAGTCAAATCGGTTTGATTCTTTTTATGTACATCGTAGGAATGGAGCTGGATTTGAGTGTTCTTAGAAAAAAAGCGCACGATGCAGTTGTCATCAGCCACGCAAGTATTATCATTCCGTTTGCATTGGGAATTGGGTTATCTTATTTTATTTATAAAGAATTTGCACCGGACGGAATTCAGTTCAGCTCGTTTGCCTTGTTTATTGCGATTGCGATGAGTATCACAGCTTTTCCTGTTTTGGCAAGAATCGTCCAGGAACGGAATCTCCAAAAAACAAAACTTGGAACTATTGTCATCACTTGTGCTGCGGCGGATGACATCACAGCTTGGTGTATTTTGGCAGCCGTAATTGCTATTGTAAAAGCTGGTTCATTTGCAAGTTCACTCTATGTCATTCTAATGGCGATTGCTTACGTTTTTCTGATGATAAAAATCGTAAGACCATTCCTGAAAAGAATTGGAGAATTGCAGGCTGGAAAAGGATTAATCAACAAATCGATTGTTGCGATTTTCTTCTTGACATTGATTATTTCTGCTTACGCGACGGAAGTTATCGGGATTCACGCATTGTTCGGAGCCTTTATGGCAGGCGCAATAATGCCGGAAAATGTGAAATTCAGAAATCTTTTCATCGAGAAAGTTGAAGATGTTGCATTGGTTTTATTATTACCATTATTCTTTGTATTTACAGGTTTGAGAACTCAAATCGGATTGTTAAATGACGGACATCTTTGGATGATTGCAGGATTGATTATTGCAACCGCAGTTACCGGAAAATTCATTGGAAGTGCTTTAACTGCAAAGTTTCTAAGAATCAATTGGAAAGATAGTCTCACAATTGGAGCACTGATGAATACTCGTGGTTTGATGGAATTAATTGTCCTTAATATCGGTTATGATTTAGGCGTTTTGAGTCCTGAGATTTTTGCAATGATGGTGATAATGGCTTTGTTCACAACATTTATGACGGGACCTTCATTAGACTTAATCAATTTTTTGTTTAAAGGGAGAAAATCGATGATTGATGAAGAAGCTGACGAAAATACCGGAAAGTATAAGGTTCTTCTTTCATTTGATACACCAGAATCCGGAAGTACATTATTGAAATTGGCAGATAATTTCACTCATAAAATGAATGGTAACAAAAGTGTAACCGCGATGAACATTGCACCCGTTGATGAATTACACGCTTTTGATATGGAGGATTATGAGAAAGATTTATTTGAAAATATCATCGATACTTCCCAAGAACTGAAGCTGGAAGTCACAACTCTATTCAAAGCTTCAACAGACATCGAAAATGATTTGGTAAATATCACTAATAAAGGTCATTATGATTTGCTTTTGATAATGTTGGGGAAATCGATTTATGAAGGAACTTTGCTTGGAAAATTGCTTGGTTTCACGACTAAAATCATCAATCCGGAAAAATTGCTGAATACCGTAAAAGGAAAATCTTACATTTTCAACACCTCACCTTTTGACGATTTTACGTTGAGTATTCTCGACAAAACGAATATTCCTGTTGGGATAATGGTAGATAAAAACTTTGAAAGTGCAGATAAAATTTTCATTCCGATTTTTGATTTGAGCGATTTTTATCTGGTTGAATACGCTAAACGATTAATTAATAATAATGATTCTCAGGTCATCATTCTTGACGCAGCCGGACAAATCCGTAAAAACACAGAAATCCGTGAATTGATAAGAAACATCGAACATATTGCACCGAATCATATCACACTTTACAACGAGAAAACTATTGAAAAAGATTTCTTAGAATCTCAGGATTTAATGTTGATTAGCAGTAAAAGCTGGAAAAGTCTGATTGACACAAAAAGTCTTTGGTTATCTGATATTCCTTCAACTTTAATTGTTTCGAATCCGTAAATTAAAAACCACATAGACACATAGAATTATTGATATTAAAAAGTTTAAATAGTTATTCAATCTTAATTAAAGACTTTATAAACTATGTGTCTATGTGGTAAATTATGAAGTTTTTAATTTGAATTTTAAAAAATTAATTTCTATCTTCGTTTCGTGAAAACAACAAACACAACATATTATTACGGAATTTTGACCCTGAAACAGGATTAGGATTCGTATATACACATATCAAAACCTCGTCCTGGTGACGAGGTTTTTTGTTTTAAAAACTAATAGAAAAATATTAAACATGAAACGCTTTGCGTTCCATCTGACATATAAAAAAATAGAAATTTACAGATGAAAATAGGAATTATCGGAACCGGATTAATCGGAGGTTCTATTGCATTGAAATTAAAAGAGAAAAACTTCACCAATTTTGTCTATGGAATTGACCAGAATGAAGACAACCTTGACAAAGCACTTGAACTCAAAATCATTGATGAAAAAGCAGATTTCGAAACAGGAATTAAAAATTCGGACTTGATTATCATTTCGATTCCGGTAGATTCTGCCAAGAAAATATTACCAGTTGTTTTGGATTTGATTAATGAAAAACAAATTGTGATGGACGTTGGCTCTACAAAATCGGGAATTGTAGATTCTATCAAAAATCATCCAAATAGAAAACGATTTGTGGCTTTTCACCCGATGTGGGGAACGGAAAATTCTGGTCCAAAAGCTGCAACCAAAGACAGCTTTACAGGAAAAGCAGCCGTGATTTGCAACAAAGAAGAATCAGACGAAAGTGCTTTGGAAATTGTAGAACAAGTCATTAATACTCTGGAAATGCACGCTATCTATATGAATGCCGGAGCTCACGACATTCACACAGCTTATATTTCTCATATTTCACACATCACTTCTTATGCCTTGGCCAACACTGTTTTGGAAAAAGAACGCGAAGAAGACACGATTTTTCAATTGGCAAGTTCTGGTTTTTCGAGTACGGTTCGTCTGGCAAAATCCCATCCGGAAATGTGGGTTCCGATTTTCCGTCAGAACAAAGAAAATGTCTTGGATGTTCTTAATGAACATATTACACAGCTTAGAAAATTCAAATCAGCTTTGGAGAAAGAGAATTTTGATTACTTGGAAGAGTTGATTAGGAATGCGAACAAGATTCGGGGGATTTTGGATAAATAATACTAAAACCCAATTTTCTTCGAAGAAATAGAAAATATACTTTCAAGCTCATTTTTCTTAGCCTGAAAACCATTATCATCTAAAACTTTCATTTTTCTTAACCAGACTATGTTATTTAATTGATTTTCGTAACTAATATTAGGATTGATATGCCCATAATTATTCATTAAATATTCATTTCTTTTTTCAAAGAGTTTTTGAATGAAGGTATCAACTTCGTGTTTATTAGGACTTTTCTTAATAATCTTGATAGAATTATTATTTGACAAATTGATTCTCCAATAATTTTCTATGGTAACAATCCCTACAATTAATAATATAGTACCTAGAATAATATATAATAATTCGGCATTTTCTTCTACATCTTCTCCTGTTATTTTTAAATAAAAAACCAATATTGAGATAAAATAAAAGAAGCCTGAAATTATAAAAAGAGACAAACTATTTTTTCTTACACCAAATTTATTTGGAAGTATATTTTCAAATGGAATATCCATTTCGTCTTTATTTCCAAAGGATTCCAAGCAATATTTAATTTAGAATCATCAAATTCTAAAGTTTGCTTTCTAATTAAACTTCTTTGAAATAGTTTAACACTCATACATCAATCCTATTTATCAAACCGATTCGGATGCAGCTTCTTAATATCATCAACAGTTCCAAGAACTTTATCTTTCAGCGAATCCTGATATTTCTGTAGTTTTTCAGACACTTCGGAATCGGAAGCTCCTATGATTTTAGCTGCGAGAATTCCGGCATTTGCAGCACCATTCAAAGCAACCGTTCCAACAGGAATCCCGGAAGGCATCTGAAGAATTGACAAAACTGAATCCCAACCATCTATAGAATTGCTGGACAAAATCGGAACGCCAATCACAGGCAAAGTCGTACAACTGGCAACCATTCCCGGAAGATGAGCTGCGCCTCCTGCTCCCGCAACAATAACTTTCAAGCCTCTTTCTTTCGCCGATTTTGCATAATCGAACATACGTTCCGGCGTTCTGTGTGCAGAAACGACTGTTAACTCGTAAGGAATCTCCAAAGATTTTAGAAAATCTGCAGCTTGTTGCATTATTGGCAAATCACTTTGACTGCCCATTATTATTCCGACCATTTCATTTTTTATTAGATGGTCAAAGATAAAGATTTATCAATAAAATCCGAGTTTTTTGGAATATCTTTGCTTCTTAATTTTCCAGATTTGAATTCCAAAACCATTATCGCTATTCTAATTGTTGCCATAGTTTGGGGCACGACTTTCCTTGGCATCAAAATCGGAGTGGAAACAGTTCCGCCTTGGTTTGTTGCAGGTTTGCGTCAGTTTTTAGCATCACTGATACTTTTACCATTTTTAATTTTCACTAAAAATCTGAAATGGATTGGCTGGAAGAATTTTAGAATTCAATTGACTTTGTCATCACTACTTTTGATTGGTGCAAATGGTTTGACAACTGTTGCGGAGAAAAACTTAACGAGCAGTTTAGCTTCTTTGATTAGTGCACTTTCTCCTGTTTTTATCTTTATTGGAAGTATGATTATTGGAATGGAAAAGTTTACGTTTAGAACTTTAGTTGGTCTTCTGATGGGATTTTCCGGAATCATTTTTATTTTTTGGGACGGACTGAGTGAACTTTCAAATCCAGATTACAGAAATGGTTTGATTGTGATGATTCTGGCTCTTCTTTGCTGGGCAACAGGAACGATTTACACGAAAAAATTACACGTTCAGAACAACAATCTTTTCCTGAATCTCTTCTATCAATTTGCTTGGGCAGGAATTATCCAGTTGATTTTCGCCTTTTCTTTTTCAGATAAAATCGAAGTTGAAACTTGGTCTGTAAAAAGTATTTCTGCAATTATTTACTTGGCCGTTTTTGGTTCTGTATTAGCTTTCTTCGCTTATAATTATCTTTTGAAAACACTACTCCCAACACAGGTTTCGATGTTATCTTACGTGAATACTATCATCAGTATTTTTTTGAGTTGGTTAATTCTTGGAGAATCGATTTCGGAAAAATTCATTATCGCTACAGCATTAATTATCAGCGGAGTTTTCATCATCAATTACAAACCCGGAATGCTGAGAAGAGCAAACAAATAACAAAATTTATTCTTAGATTTATTCTGGCAACTAAATTGATAATGTTAGATAAACCTAAAATATAGAATACTATGAAAAAGACAATTCTGATAGCATCTTCAGCTATTTTATTGATTGCAACATCATGCAAAAAACAAGAACAAACTATTGTAACAGACCAGAATAATGACACAGTTGCTGTAGTAACGACCGAAACAAAAACGCTTACAGAGGTGGATGCTAAAGCAGCTGTGGATAAAGCACAAGCAGATTTGGACGCTGCTATAAAAAAGGGAGATAAACAAGCCGAAGCTGCCGCAAGAAAAGCTTTAGTAAATGCTAACACGGCTTGGAATGACGCAAAAACAGCTGTCGGAAATGTAGCTCAAGATGTAAAAGAAGGCGTTGATAATGCTGTTGACAAAACAAAAGTGGCAGCACAAGATGCAAAACAGGATATGAAAGCTGCAGCGAAGGATGCTAAAGAAGCTACAAAAAAGGCAACCGAAGACGCAAAAGATGCTTACAACAATGCTTTGGAAAAAGCCAAAGCAAAATAATTTAAAACAAAAAAACGGTCAAAAATTTCTGACCGTTTTTTTTATACTATAACTCTTACTATAGATTTAATATGGATTAACTTATCCATCAATTCTTCTCTGGAATCTGCCAAAACATTGATGTGTCCCATTTTTCTTCCAGGTTTTGTTTCGGATTTTCCGTAAAGATGGACATAGGTTTTTGGTAATTTCAATACTTCTTCCAAACCTTCGTATTTCACTTTTCCTGAATAATTCTCCTCTCCAACTAGATTCAGCATTCCTGAAAACCCAAATGCATTTGTATCGGCCAAAGGTTGGTTTGTTACAACTCTGTAAAATTGCTCAAATTGAGAATTTGAATTTCCTTCCTGCGATTGATGTCCTGAATTGTGGAGTCTCGGCGCAGTTTCATTGACCCAAACTTTCCCTTTTTTGTCAAGGAATAGTTCAACCGCAAAAAGTCCCGCAGAATCTGCGCTTCTGATGAATTGATCAGCAATTACATCAACTTGTTTTTGAGTTTCTTCTGAAATATCAGCTGGACAAATATTAAAGTCAAGAAGATTCAGTTTTGGATCAGCCACCATTTCTGTTACTGGGAAAGTTTTCGTTTCTCCGTTTTCGTTTTTAGCAACAATAACGGACAATTCTTTGTCAATATCAACCAGATCTTCCAAAACAGACTCCTGTGTCCAGAGATTTCTCCAATCGTCATTTGAGCGAATCAATTGAACACCTTTTCCGTCGTAACCGCCGGTATTCAGTTTTTGAACAAAAGGGATTTTGATTTTGATTTCGTCCTCGCTTCCATCCATAATTTCAAAATCGGGAGACGGAATTCTGTTTTCTTCATAAAATTGTTTCTGAAGAATCTTTTGCTGAATGATTTTTATAATTTTGGAATTCGGAACGACTTTCACACCTTGATTTTCCAGTTCCTCAAGCGCATCGGCATTCACGTGCTCAATTTCAATCGTTACAACATCTTTGTCTCTTCCGAATTCTAAAACCGTATCATAATCATTGAAATCACCTCTTGTGAAATGTGAAATATTGGCACAGGAACATTCTGGATTGGGGTCAAGAACATAGAATTCATCATCATATTTCAATGCTTCCTGAATGAACATTCGTCCCAATTGTCCACCACCTAAAATTCCGATTTTCATAATTTACTCTTTAACTTTTCTTTTATTTTTAGATTTATTTTTTTGAACACAAAGTCCACAATGTTTTTTATACTATAATGCTTTTAAGTTCACAAAGCTACTTCAACAAGCTCAGCATAAACTTCAAACTTATTAAAGATTTAATTCTAAACTTTTTACTTTTTACAATTATCTTTTCTTCTAGTATCGATTATATATTGGATCTTCCATTCGCTATTCGACTTTACCAATTGAAAAGAATTGACACCACAATGCGAGAACTGACCTTTGTAATAAAATTCATAAGGTGTCCAAACCGAAGCGAGATTTCCATCAATCAAGATATTTGAAAATGTGATTCTTTCATCCAAACTTCCTTTTTCAGCTTTGGAAATACTCAATGCGAAATCATTGATGCTTTCATTTTTGACTTCTCCGGCTTTAGTAATCGTCTGCAAAACAGTATTTTTAGAAAACGCCTTTTTAATCAATATAGAATCGGAATTTTTCATCCCGTTAAATAATTGGTTAATTGTCAATTTAATAGATTCTTCCTCGAATTTTTGCGCCAGGAAAAAAGAAGAAACGAAAACGAGAATTATTGACAATATTTTCATAATTATTGAACTTTAAGATAACCGATTTTCATCACATTTTCCTGATTTTCAATATCAGATTTTTCAAAGATAATGGAATATTTTTCTTTGGTATTTTTTGACAGCAGGTCTTGAACATTATAAATATCATCAATATCAACGCCATGTTTATCATCAATATGACTTACAGCGTTTGCGAAGCCCATTGTTCTGTAAAATTCGGTTTGCTTCACCCTTTTGATGACATCGCTGAGAGATGTTCCGACCATCAGATGCTGCTCATGAAATTCTTCAAAATGCCCCGGCTTATAACCGCCAAGATTTATAAAAAAGAGCTGTTCCTCCTGTCTATATGAATTATTATCTACAATTTTCAGTTCAAAACCATCGGCAAACCGGACTTCCTGATAACAGTCAATATGAATTTTAGTATCTGCCCAAAAACTTTTCATTTCCGGAATCAGGTCCTCAAAACGTTCTGCAACACCAAAAAAAACATCGTGTTGTTCGATATTTCTGCCTTTTGGTGTTGCGCCTAAAATAACATAGAATAATTTCATTCCGAGAAAATGTTTCACAAAAATACTTAAAATAATATGTAAAATCTAATCTGCAAAATAAGCTCTGTCAAAGAAAGACAAAACATCAATTCCTACAATGTTAATAGGCTATATATGAATTAATTATTTTAAAAAATGTCACTATTTGCAGGGCAAAATATTTTTCAAAGCTCTATATTTGCCCTATGTCAGAAATCATAATTCTATTTATTGGCGCTATCGCAGCCGGATTGATGGGTTCTCTTACAGGTTTGGGCGGTGGCGTTATCATCATCCCTTTACTGACTTTAGGTTTCGGAGTTCCAATGCACTATGCGATTGGAGCATCTCTCATTTCGGTTATCGGAACGTCTTCCGGTGCTGCAGTTGCATTTGTGAAAGAAGGCTTCACCAATATGCGAATCGGGATGTTCCTGGAAATTGCGACTACCGCAGGAGCAGTTTCTGGTGCCTTGATCTCAGGATTTCTGAATCCGAATACAATCGGGATTATTTTTGCAAGTATTCTAATTTTAACCGTTTTATTAAATCTAAAAGGAAAACCAGACCACCAGGAAGAACTGATCAAAGGAAGTTTGGCCGATAAACTAAAGCTTTATGGGACTTTTCCAGATAAAGACGGCATCAAACATTATGCTTCAAGAAATACGATACCAGGATTTTTCATGATGGTTTTTGCAGGTGCAATGTCCGGACTTTTAGGAATCGGTTCCGGTGCTTTGAAGGTTTTGGCGATGGATAATATGATGAAATTACCCTTCAAAGTTTCTACAACCACTAGCAACTTTATGATTGGTGTAACCGCTGTTGCAGGTGCTTTGATCTATTTTCAACGAGGTCAGATCATCCCTGTTATTGCCGCACCGGTTTTGATTGGTGTAGTTGTAGGAAGTTTTATTGGTTCGAAAACTTTGATGATATCCAAAACGAAGAAGCTGAAAGTATTTTTCGCAATCGTAATCACTATTCTTTCAATTTATATGATGTACAACGGAGTCAATAAAAATTTCCATTAATGAGAACAAGACCATTTACAGATGTTGACCTAAACCGTTCTGTTGGAAACCTGCTAAGATTGGGCGTGATTCTTTCTGTAGCAACTTCTCTGATTGGTTTTATCAAGCTTTTTTCGGAGGGTTTTGTGATGCCGAAAAAGTATAAAATGCTGAATATGGGAAATTCTTCCGAGAAAGTATGGGGAAGTTTCTGGGATTCGCTTTGTAAAGGTGAAGGAATGGCGATCATCCAATTGGGGATTTTGCTTTTAATTCTCACGCCATTAGTAAGGATTATTTTTGCATTAATTGGTTATCTGAAAGAGAAGGATTATACCTATGTTATAATTTCACTAATTGTTTTGGCGATTATGACCGTGAGTTTTCTGACCGGTTATGCTCATTAGTATAATTAATAATTGATAAATTATAATTGATTTTAAAGTCTATCATCTATCCTTCTATCATCTTTTATCTAATTTTCATAAAATTCCAGAGGCAAATCATCCGGGTCTGAAGTAAAAAAGAATTTTTTATCTGTAAATTCATCAATCCTGATTTCTTCGCAATCCAAACCTTTTGATATTAATTCATTTCGTTTTTCTTCCACATTATCCACTGAAAAAGCCAGATGACGCAGTCCACAGCTTTCCGGTCTTGATGAACGTTTTGGTGGATTGGGAAACGAAAACAATTCAATGACGTAATGGTCTCCGATTGCCAAATCCAGTTTGTAGGATTGCCGTTCTTCACGATAAACTTCACGAATAATATTAAGTCCTAAAACTTCCGTATAGAATTTTTTGGAAACTTCGTAATTGGAACAGATGATGGCGATGTGGTGGATTTGCATTTTTTACTTTAACAATAAAATTTAGTTTGTCATTTTGTAGGAAACCTAACATACTGGTTCGACGGAGTTAATCTCAACGTTGCTTAGATTCCTCCGGAATGACAAATATCGTGTTTAAATTCTTCTTTTATCACTTTTCCTCTTTCAATTTCTCCAAATAATCACCTTCCAAATCCTTCAGTTGTTTGAAATAATTCTCCTTATCCATAAATACTTTTGGATTGTAAGCATCTCCGGGTTTACGTTTCTCGTGCAAATCAAATTGGCTTGCGTGCGAAGCAACCCAAATATCAAAATCCAATTTCTTCATGGCATCCAATGTATAAGCATAATCTTTTTGCATATTTGGATAAGCGTGGACATCAGAAAATTTGTGGTCGATAATGATGGATGGCATATTAGCAATCAAAACTTTATAAGTTCTGTCTTTATCTCTTGTTTCGAAGATAAAACTGCAGGAGCCTTTTGTATGTCCAGGATGATGGAGCAAAGTCAAAGTTGTATTACCTAATTTGATTTTATCATTGTTTTTCAAGAGAAAATCTGGAGTTAATGGTTTAAAAGTTACGCCGTATTTTCCTAATTCGTAATCCGATTTTCCACCGGATTTCAGTTCTGCTAATTCAGCTTCGTCAACATATAGTTTTGCACCGGTTTCTTTTTTGATATCAGCCATTGCACCCATATGGTCAAAATGTGCTTGGGTCAAGGTTAGGATTTTGATATCTTTATATTTGAATCCCAATTTTTCAATATTTGCTTTGATTTGCGGATAAGAATTGGCTAAACCCGTATTGATGAGAATATTTCCTTTGTTTGTAACAATAAGATAAGATGCTAAATCATAAGTTCCGACATAATACAGATTCCCGACAATTCTGAATGGCTCATAAGGTTGTGACCATTTTTCAGGATTATTTTTTGGTTCTGTAACGGTTTGTGCATTTCCGATGAAAGAAATGATTAGTAGGAAAAGTATTGTTAGTTTTTTCATATTTTTAGTATAAAGTCAAATGTATAAAGCATTAAGTACATTTTACTTTGTACATAATACATCTTACAAAAATTAAAACCTCATCACATCTTTCACTACTCCACCTTTTTGAGTCAATGGAATCAGTTCTGTTTTGATGAAATCTGTAATCCTATCGTTGTCGATATCATTCGGGAAAAGCAAATGAACATTCGCTCCTGCATCTAATGTGAAAAATAAAGCTAAACCTGTAATTTTTCTAAATTCCCAAATTTTATTAATGACTTGCAAAGTTCCAGTTTGCATCAAAATGAAAGCCGGGTCGCTCATCATCATCATGGCGTGAAGTGTCAAAGCTTCATGCTCAACCAATTTGATAAAGCCTTCCATATCACCTGATGAGAGAATCGTTTTCAGTTTGGTAAAATTCTCGTGAGCTTCCTGGAAACGTCTCTCGGCATAAGGATTGGTATTCATCAAGCCGTGACCAACGGTTGAAGAAACAGATTTCTGACCTTCGTGAATCAACAAAACCCAATCGTTGAAGTTTTTGAAAATCGGATGGATTTCGTCATTCGGATATTGGACAGCAAATAAATCCGAGCTTCCTTCCACTTCTTCGGTTTTCCCCCAAACTACCAAACCTTCATAAAGACTTCTGCAAGCACTTCCGCTTCCTAATCTTGCCAAAAAGCTTTCTTTTTTGGTTTTAAAATTGTCATCCGAATTATTAGTGAAAATTTCATCTAAACTCATCAAACATTTTGCAATTGCTCCGAAACCTGAAGCTGAACTTGCAATTCCTGAACTGTGAGGAAATGTATTTTCGGTTTTGATGATGTATTTTCCTTTCAGAATCCAAGGCAAATATGGCTCAATATTTTTGAAATATTTTTCAATTTTCTCAGCGAATTTTTTTTCTTCATTTCCTGCTAAAAAAATCTGTACAGAAAAATCTTCTCCGGCAAAAAACTCCATTGTCGTATTGGTTTTGCAATGGTTCAAAGTATAGCTGATACTTGGATTGGCAGGAATCTGATTTTCGTATTTTCCCCAATATTTAATCAATGCGATATTAGAAGGACAGCTTGCGGAAACTAGTTGATTGGATATCTGGAATTGGGAATTTCCCAAAAATTCTTGAGTCATAGTTTGGATTTTAGCGAATTGCTTTTGTTGCGCAAATTTAATTATTTTAAATTCGACTTTGGGGTTTTGAAACGCAAAGTCCGCAAAGATTTTTTGAAATTATTGAAAACATTTTTAAGGCTCGCAAAGACGCTGACGCTCATCAAAGAAATAATAGAGTTGATTGACGGAAATTCAATTTTTTCTAATTTAATATTTATTAGATACTCAAACTTAACATTTTTTCTGTGTCATTCCGCAGGAATCTCTACAAACATTGTTTAGATTCCTTCGGAATGACAAACAACAGTTCTATTATCATCTTGTTC
>QFQW01000042.1 GCA_003248755.1 Chryseobacterium sp.
TTGATTAAAACATAATTATGAAAAGATACTACGTTTACATCCTACTATGTACCGACAATACCTATTATACAGGTCTAACAAATGATTTGGAAACACGCTTTCTATATCATCAAAATGGTCAAAACCCTAATTCTT
Source organism: Chryseobacterium sp. (assembly GCA_003248755.1). Lineage (GTDB taxonomy): Bacteria > Bacteroidota > Bacteroidia > Flavobacteriales > Weeksellaceae > Epilithonimonas. The sequence goes on from QFQW01000042.1 coordinate 136, forward strand.
ATACCTATACAAGACGACCAGTTGAAATTGTTTACTACACAGAATTTAATGATATCAATCAAGCCATTGCTTTTGAAAAGCAACTGAAAGGTTGGAGTAGAGCCAAAAAAGAAGCAGTAATTAATAACGAATGGGAAAAACTACCCAATCTTTCAAAGAGAAGGTTCCCGAATCAGTAATTTTATAAGGAAAAAAATCTGACGATTTTTGAAGTATTTATTTGTCTTCGAGAGCCTCAGACTGACAAGAAATAAAAAACTCTCGCCAAAATTTTGACGAGAGTTTTTATATTTTTTATTGTTAAATTTACAAAGAATCCTGATAAGCTTTCCAGCCCTCATTTTTATAACGCAAAGCCTCTTGTTCCGGTTCATCAGCTTTATAAATTCCTCTTCCAACGATGATAAAATCGGTATTATAATTTTTTATAACATGTTCCGGTGAATTGTATTGTTGCCCTTTATCATCGCCGGAACTTCCAAGATTCACACCGGGCGTGAAAAGAAGGAGTTGGTCGGGGATTTGATTTTGAGCCACGCAACCGATAATATTTGGGTGATTTTCTATCACTTTCATTGCTTCTTCACGATAATGAGAATCGGTCAAAGTTCCCTGAGAAGACATTCCTAAAATCGCAACCACACCAACATTTATAAAGCAATCCAGGCTTTTGCTTCCGCCAATCACATGAGAAGTCACAAGGTCTGCCCAGTTTGAAATCTTATAGGTTCCGTAAGAAAATTGCAATTCCTGAGTATTTCCAATATCAGCAAATTTTCGGTCTTCCATTAATAAGAAATTATGTTTTGTCGCCAAATCTTTTAGCGGAAGTATGGTTTCATCAGCATCGAAATCATTCAGAATATCAATGTGAGTTTTCAGCGCTACAATATGAGGTCCAACAAAATCAGCGAAATCCAATAATTCTTTTGTCGTGATGAAATCAGCCGAAGCAATCAGGTTTGACTTTTTTTCAATGGCAATTTCAAGGATTTTCTTAGCGAAAGAATGTTCAGCAACTTCCAGTTTTTGTTCGTAAGACAAACGTTTCTTCTCTTCAAAAATAACTTGATTTCCATTCACAAAATCTTGGATTCTTGCCACTTCTTCTTCATCGATATAATTAACTTCTCTCAGGATTTCCACCACTTCAGAAATATTGAAAAGCGAATGAACTTTATAACCTTTTTCCTCTAGTTTTTCTTTTCCACCTTGTTCTCTGTCCAAAACCACAACGATGTCAGAAACCTTGATTCCTTCATTTTCAACTTCATCAATCGTCTCAACCAAAGATTTTCCGGATGTGATGACATCTTCTACCAAAAGACAGTTCTGTCCTTTTTCATAAATGCCTTCAATCAGTTTTTTTGTTCCGTAAGATTTAGCTTCTTTTCTTTTGATAATCAACGGAATGTAACTTTGAAGAGACATTGCAGTTGCCATTGGAAGTGCCGCATAAGGAACACCACAGATGATATCAAAATTATCCAAAGGAAGCATTTCCAGAAGATAATTGGCTAGTTTTTTCAGGATTTTTGGGTCAGAAGCCAGTGGACGCAAATCAACATAAAACGGGCTCTCAATCCCGCTTTTCAGTGTGAAACGCCCAAACTTGATGATCCCGAGTTTGTAGCACTCGAGGAAGAATTCTTTTTTACTTTCCATTTACTTTCTTTAGATTTCTACAAATTTAAAGCTATTTTTTAAAACACAAAAGCCACAAATTTTTATTCAAAACACTTAAGTCTCTTAAGATTTAGTAAATATTGAAAACTAAGTTCACGTTAGAAGAAAATCTTTGATTTTCAAAACTTAATTGCACTAAAATGAACTTTGTCAGGAGTGCCTAATACCAACTTAAGTGTTTATTGTTTAAATCTCCTTCCACTTCGGATTAGTAGCAAAAATCTTTTCATTGATTTTACAACTGTCAGAATGTGCACCTTTCAGAAAACCAATGCTCATCAAAAACTCGCCAACAATTTCTCCACCTGTGAATCTGAATGTTTTTTTGAACAGTTTTACCCATTCTTCCTTCGTTTTTGGGTGATGATGTTCCAGCCATTTTTCAAAAGAACCAAATTCTTTTTTCAGTTCCAAAATGGTTTTTGCATTTTCAATCGCTGCGTTCACTTTTAATTTATTTCGAATAATTCCAGCATCGGATAAGAGGCGCTCTCTGTCTTTTTCAGTGTAACCAGCAATTTTTTCGATACTGAAATCATTGTAAGCTTTTCGAAAAGAATCTTCCTTTTTTAGAATCGTTTCCCAGCTCAATCCTGCCTGATTGATTTCCATAATCAGCCTTCCGAAAAGTTCGTCATCATTATGAATTGGAAAACCGTAATGGTTATCGTGGTAATTTTTGTGCAATGCTTTTCTTTCTTCAGGCTGCATTGTTTCTATGGCTGCGCAATATGACATTTTTTAATAGATGTTAGATGTTAGACTTTAGATATTAGATTTTTAAAATAATTTCTCAGTTTTAGAAAGGAATTTTTCCATCGCTTCTTTGATATCAATATCCATTCTATCAGATAAATTAATTATCCACCAGATTGATTCTGCTAATTTATGTTCTAATTCTACATCCGAATTTGCCTTTGACCAAGTTTTTTCGTGAGACATCGTATTTCTGCCGACTAAACCTGCATCGGATAAAAACCCCAAAGCATCTTGTTCTATCGTCCAAACTTTACCGTTTTGCTTCAGTTCTAGTTCGTGATATAATTTGCGGATATTGATTGACCTTTTTATGATTTCGTCAAAATTATCATTTGTCATCTTTAATATTTATTTGAGACAAAAGTACAAAGTAAATGTGTGCTTATAAGTTACTTTTTGTCAAAATCCTTATCTTCGTAAAAAGCTTTTTCAAAATGAACAAAACATTATCTTTTTACTTTTTCCTTTTCTCTTTAGTCTTTTTTAATGCTCAGATTGAAGAAAAAAAACTGGACGAGCTCATTCAGAATTCTTTGAAAACCTTTGATGTTCCTGGGATGTCAGTTGGAATAGTGAAAGACGGAAAACTGATTTATGCTAAAGGTTTTGGTGTTCGTTCGCTGAAAAATAATCAGCCGATGGATGATAACACATTGGTAGGAATTGCATCTAATAGTAAAGGTTTCACTTGTACAGCTTTGGCAATCCTAGCCGATGAAGGCAAAATAAATTGGGACGATAAAGTCAGCAAATATATTCCTGAATTTCAAATGGCTGACCCTTATGTTTCTCAGAATGTGACGATAAAAGACTTAATCACACACAGAGCGGGATTAGGATTGGGACAAGGTGATTTGATGTTTTTTCCCGAAGGTGGAAATTTAACTGTGAGTGATATTGTTCATAATGTGAGATTCCTTAAACCAGAAAATCCTTTTCGTACGACTTTGGATTATAATAATATAATGTTCATTGTAGCCGGTGAAGTGATTCATAGAGTTTCCGGTTTGCAATGGGCAGATTTTATCGAGCAGAGAATTATGAAACCTGTTGGGATGACAGCGAGTTTTGGGTCTTATAATCGTGCAAAAAATTCACAAAATATCATCGATGCCCACGCTCCGGTTGATGGAAAAGCAATCGCTGTTCCTCACGATTGGAATGAAACAGCGAATGCGGCAGGCGGAATTATGAGTAACATCCAGGATATGACAACTTGGGCCAATTTCCTTCTGAATGGATTTGTGACCAAAGACGGGAAACGTCTGGTTTCTGAGAAAAACGCTCACGAATTATGGAGTCTTCAAATTCCGGATAAAGTTGGATTGACTTCGCCTTACGATACGCATTTTTATGGTTACGGGTTAGGCTGGTTTTTGAGCGATGTGAAAGGTCACTTGCAAGTCCAGCATTCTGGAGGTTTGATAGGAACTGTGACACATTTTACACTGATTCCTGATTTGAAACTGGGAATTGTAGTTTTGACGAATCAACAATCTGGCGCAGCTTTCTCGACGATTACCAACTCTGTTAAAGATGCTTATCTAGGAGTTGAAAATAGGGATTGGCTGAAGCTTTATGGCGACAGAAATAAGAAGAATGAAGAAACCTTCGCAAAACAGAAGAAAGAAGTTTACGATAAAGCTTCGAAGTTCAAATCTGATTTGAAAGACGACCAGTTCATCGGCTGGTACAAAGATGATTGGTTCGGAATTGTGGAGGTTTCCAAACAAGGCAAAGGTTACAGGATTATCTCTAAATCTTCTCCAAGACTGAAAGGTGATTTGATTCCATATTCCGCAAATTCCTTTATTGCGAAATGGGACGACAGAAGTTATGATGCGGATGCATTTTTTACATTGAATTTTGATGAGAATGGAAAAGCCATTTCTGCGAAAATGAAATCTATCTCTGATGTGACGGATTTTAGTTTTGATTTTGAGGATTTGGATTTGAGGAAGATTAATTAGGATTAATTTTCAATCTCATTAGAATGCTAAGAAAGTTCCCAATACAATTTATTTCAGTTTTAATTTTATTTCTACTAATAAATACATCTTATTATTGGGAAGGAGAATTTGGATTTCTGTCATTTCTAATATTTATTATTCTTTTTATTTGGTTTTGTATTTTGTCAATCGAATTGATAAGACAGGTTTATATTTCTTCCGAAAATAGATTTAATGATAAACTTAGAAACTATTTGATTGGATTTATGATTTTGTGTTTGACATTAATCATCATAAAACCGACAGGAATTATAAATTTCGATAAACTTGAAGGAGAAAATTTATTTTTTGCCCAAGCAGAAGGAGCTGCAAATTGTACTTCAACGTTGAAGATAAAAAAAGACAATAACAAGTTTAGTTATGAAAGTATTTGTTTTGGAATTGAGAAAACAAAAGGCACTTATAAAATAATTGATAGAATAATATACTTCGACGATTACGACAAACGAAAGTTTAATTTCATTTATGGGAAAATTGATAAAAACAAGGGTTTTATAGCTTTGTACAGAAGTAAGAATGATTCTAATCCTTTCCAAATTCCAATCATAGAAAAACAAAAATGATTTCTTTTAATGCAACAATTACAAAAACATAAAACCGAAATCTCCGAAAAAGGATTCACAATCATCAATAACATTTTTTTTGAGAAAGAAATTAATCAAATCATTAATATAATTGAATCTATCGATACTTCAAAAGAGACAGTCAGAAAGTCTGAAGACCTTTTTGCGATAAGACAATTTTTGAAAGAAGTTCCAGAAAGTCATCAATTCATTTTTAATGATAATATCAAGAAAATCATTAATGAAATTTTTGGTAACGATTATTTTGCCGTGAAAAGTATCTATTTTGATAAACCTGAGAAATCCAATTGGTACGTTTCTTATCATCAGGATTTGACGATTTCTGTTGATAAAAAAGTAGATTTGGAAGGTTTTGGACCTTGGACAACGAAACAGAATCAATTTGCAGTTCAGCCTCCGATTGATTATTTGAAAAATATATTTACGATTAGAATTCATCTTGATGATACAGATGAGAATAATGGTGCTTTGAAAGTGGTTCCGAATTCTCACAGCAAAGAAATCTACCGACCGGAAACTATTGATTGGAATATTGAAACAGAAGAAATCTGCTCTGTGAACAAAGGTGGAGTAATGATTATGAAACCTCTTATTCTACACGGCTCCAACAGAACAGTCAATAACAAAAAACGAAGAGTCATTCATATAGAATTTTCTAACCTCGAACTTCCGAATGTACTGAATTGGTCCGAGAGAATGAATTAATCCAACATCCTGACAATGCAAAATTCCATCAAGATCATAACAGCAATTTTTACCTGCGTAATAAGTGTTGCCGGATTTTCCCAACATATTGAAAATGCAGAAAAACTTCGGATGTTTACAGATAAACTGAAGTCGGATCAATCAGTAACTAATATTCTATTTCTGGGCGATTCGCATATCCAGTCGGGATGGATTACCGATGTTTTGAGAAAGAAATTTCAATCCCGATATGGTAACGCGGGACGAGGTCTGGTTTTTCCATATTCCATTGCCAATTCTAACGGAGAACAGGATTATACTTCGGTTTCCAATCAGGCTTGGGTCACATTCCGTTCGGTCTATGATCAGGATATTTATCGGGAGATTGGTGCTTTGGGCTTTGTGATGGGCAATCGGAAAGATTCTTTTATAGAGATTGATTTTAATGATGATTCGGCAGTTTTTGACCGGGTTAAAATCTTTGGAAGCGAAACAATGAATGGCGATCCGTTCAGGATTTATGAATCGGAAATACCATTGAGCCAATTTGTAAAGAAGAAAAAAGAAATAGTGAATTATGTGGTGGAAGAAGGCGAAACCTATCCGGAACTGGCTGCGAAATTCAATACTATCACAACCCGATTGCTGCAGTTGAATGGAGAATCGATAAAGAATCCAAAAGCAGGGCAGAAAATAAAGGCCGAGCAAGTGACTCCGGAATATAATGCGGATTTCGAATCCAAACTCAAATTAATTGGAACCGGCACTTATACCCGCGATGAAACTGTTTTTAACTTTCCAAAGCTGACAAAACAATTTGTTCTTCGAACTGATGCTGCAAAAGGAAACGTGCTTTACGGGTTTCAGTTTTTGAATAGTCAAGCCAAAAAAGGTGTGGTGCTGAACAGTGTGGGCATCAATGGTGCTACTTATACAGATTATCTGAAATATCCTGTTCAGGTCAAGGAACTAAAGAATACAAATCCCGATTTGCTGATTGTCTCACTGGGAACCAATGAAGCGCTGAGTGCCATCAGTAAAGAAAACTTCCAGGCCAGCATCAAAAATCTCATTGATGCTTTCCGCAGTTCCAATCCCAATCTGCCAGTATTATTGATTGCTCCCACTGATAACAACTTGAAGCCTGACAAAACTAAAACAATCGTAACCTGGATACAGGAAGCAGCAACCATTAATAATGCTGCTTTCCTTGACCAATATGAAGCTACAGGTGGACGAGGTTACTTCCAAAAAGCACTCCTAAGAAAAGTGGCCAGCGGCGATGGCGTTCATTTTCAGAAAGAAGGTTATGTTGAGCAGGGCGAGCTGATTTGGAAGGCTTTCGAAAATTCTAAAATTGCAGATAGATAGGTATTACCTGTTCCGAGGATTTGAAATAGCCGTACAAGATTAAAAATCCGAAGAAAATTAAGATGTAATAAACTAAGGATAATTTTCCGAACCGACCAACAACTTTGTCGGCGAAACCATCCGGAATAAAGTGGATGACCATTGCAACAGCAATCATCCAAATCACTTCTTTATAATTGTTATAAAAAGGAAACCACGCCGAAGCATCGAAGTTTTGAGTAATCTGATGGATCATCGCCATGGCGGTTTCAAAATCCTGAGCCTTGAAAAATATCCACGCAAAGCAGACGAAATGGAACGTAAGCAGAACCATCAGACCATTGTAAATCCTCGAATTATTGAAGCTTGAAAAGGCTTTTCCGGTAAGTAACATCCAGATTTTATGAATACCCAAAGCTACGCCGTGCATAGCGCCCCAAATAATAAAGTTCCAGCTGGCGCCGTGCCAAAAGCCGCCGAGCAGCATCGTGGTTAATAAGTTGAAGTTGGCGGCAATACCTTTTGAATTTTTGGTAATGATAGATGGTAGCACGAAAATCATCAGTAAAATAGCCATTACAATTCCAGACCAAACGTACGAAAGTTGAAACAGCTGGTGTGCAGAGAAAAAGACGCCCGTTAAAAATAGAACTACAAAAATGTATGAAGCCACAGTTGCTTTTCTGTTCCCACCTAGCGGAATATAAAGGTAATCTCTCAACCATGATGACAGAGAAATGTGCCATCTTCGCCAGAATACCGTAATATTATTGCTCTGATATGGAGATAAAAAATTGGTGGGAATCTTGAAGCCAAGCCAAAGGGCAATCCCAATCGTCACATCACTGTAACCACTGAAATCACAATAGATAACCATTGCGTAACCATAGACAGCCATTAGATTTTCTACACCCACATGCAAAGATGGGTTATCGAAAATGTAATTGACAAGATTCAGAGTGATGTAATCCGAGATGACCAGTTTTTTGATCAGCCCGGAAATAATCAGATAAAATCCTTTTGCAAAATCTCTATCGGTGATGACGTAAGGCTGATTGATTTGAGGTACAAAATCGTGCGCCCGGACAATGGGGCCCATTACCAGTTTTGGAAAAAACGACAGGAATAAGAGGTAGTCCGAAAACTTCTTGGCCGGCTCAAATTCACCACGATAAACATCAATCGTGTAACTCAAATTCTCGAATGTGAAAAAAGAAATCCCGACAGGCAAAAGAATATTAAGCGGATTGAAATGCGTGGCAAACAAATCGTTGGACACCGAAATGAAAAAGTTGGTGTATTTGAAAAAAATCAAAATCCCAAGATTGAAAATGATACTGATGATTAACAGTATTTTCTTGTTTAATGATTTGCTGGTCTTATAAATCGCATTCGAAATCAAAAAATCGATGACCGCTGCAGCTATTACCAATAGGACAAATGCACCGCTAGCCTTATAGAAGAAGTATAGCGAAAACAGGCAGAACATATAGCGTCTCGCAGTCGGTTTATTCCTTAAAAAATAAAATAGTAAAATAAATAAGAAGAAAAAATACACAAAGAAACCATTGTTGAACAACAAGGGATTTTTACTGTCATACAAAAATTGCTGCAAAAAGCTGCTCCAATCAAAACTTGAGAAAAATTGCTGCAACATCGTTAATGTTTCTTTTTATTATATTTCTGATATTCTTTCTGAATCGCCTCGAAGAGCTTATCGCCCAGGATGTCTGCACCTTTGGCATTAGGATGCACGTAATCTTTATTGGCAAGCGGTGGATTTTCTGTCGCCCACTTAACAATGGAATTGGTGCCTCCCATTGTCGCAAATTGATTGTAGAATGCAAATCCGTTATCCAGCGCGAGCTTGGCCTGTATCTCCAGAAGTGCCGGGAGTCCGATAGCTGTTTTATACTCATCATTGTAGCGGAAAGCGCGGTCAGCAGAGCTTACAATCAAGAATTCGGCATCAGGGAGACTGGTTTTGAATTTCTTGAGAACCGGTGACATCATCTTCACATAATAGCTGTAGTCCGTATCATTTGGCCGGAAAAGCAGATTCACGCCATATTGGAAAACGACAAGGTCATAATGATTGGCTTTCTGAATAGATTGAATAAAATCCTTATCCAACTTATTGAGCTCAACGCCCGTGATGCCTCGGAAAGAAAAATTGTCCACAAAGATTCCCTTTTCGCTTTCGAAGCTGATACCGTACAAAGGTTCGGACGGGTGTGCTTTGATTGTTAACAAGTGGGAATTGTCATTGAAAAGCACTTTCCTATTGACAAGGTCGCTTCCGCTTAAATTGATTTTAGTATCGTTTGCATCAATCGCTTCACCATCCGTTTTACCGTAGATGATTGATTTCTCAACTTTTATATTGCTATCAGGAATCGATCGGTCTGCATAAGTTCCTGTGCCATCTCCTGAAAATCTGTGTCCGGAAAAGTAAAGATTTCTGGCGCCTTTTGTCTTGAAATTAACATCCTCCCAGCCGGAAGATTTGCAAGTGGCTGTCTGACGAAAACCAGCAACACTTGAGAAAATCGGAATGTAACCGACGCCGGCGCCACCGTATTCTTTCTGAAGCGCTTTTCTGAGCGTCTGTGTCAGCAAGTCACCTTCAATCATACTATCGCCGAAATACGCAATCCTGACTTTTACATTTTCTCCATTTTTCAGCCTTTGAAGTTTTTCCAAAAAATTTGGAAGGACTGCAGAGTCATTTTGATAAAAATTAGTAATCAGATTTCCTTTTTTATAAAGCTCAAAATCCTGCTGAGGTTTTACCACTACAATTGCAGTTTTATGAACAGTGATGGAATGGTGTGAAGGTTGTTTTTCTGGGAACAGCTCAGAGACAAGGTTTATACGGCCAAAAGGTTTCCAATTGAAGCTGAAAACCTGAAATATTATCGATGTAAAAAAGTAAATTAGGAAACAAAAAAGAGTAAGAAAAAATACTCTTTTATTTTTATTCTCCAACGTTGTAATCTATTTGTGTTGTTTCAAACGGCAAATATATTACAAAATTACATTAGAGATTAAATTTATTTATAACAAGATTAATTCTTCTCATCCACTCCTTCGGTTGGGTAGAGTATCCGGCATTGGCGATGGCGCTTATCCAGTCTGTATGATTGTCACTGCCTTTGAGTCTGGAGTAATATTTTTTTGAAGAAAGCAGTTCACAAAATGCTCTATAGCTGGCCTGTACGGATTCGAAATATTTGTATTTGGAATTGCTGACCGGATTTTTCCCGACAATTCCGAAATGATTGTTAAGTGTCTTGCTATTTTTACTGGTTCCGGCACCTGATTCTACAATTGCTACAGCTAGTATGATCGAGCTTGGAATTCCATATTCTTTTGAAAGATGGTCTGCTATTTGTTTATTTTGCGAAATATATGTTTTTTGCGCATTTACATTAGCAGAAATTAAAATCAAAACTACACTTATGATGGCCAATTTTAATGACTTAAAATGTTTCATAAATATTAAATTTGACACAAAACTATAGGTTAAAGTACACATAATCAAAAAATTAATATTAATTAACTGATTAAGTGTTCTCGTTCATAGATTTAACGTCAAATTATGTTAAATTTCTTTAACATTTCAATGTTGTTTTTATATTAAGTTATTGTAAATGAGTTTTTTATATTATTTCAAATCTCTTAATGTTCGTCTAATTTTCTTATAAATGTTAATTTTTTTAACATTTATAGAGTCTTGAATCTCTTGTATGGACTTCCTGTAAGCAATTTGAGGAATCAGCAATAATTAGCCGGATTTTGATTTTAAGAAAAAAATAGTTTAAAAAAATGAAATTTTAACATAATAAATTGATTATTAATGTTTTAATGGAATATATTCAATTCTTAAAATTGTTAAAGTTTCTTAATGGAATAAGTTCCCAATGACTTAAAATAATATTTAAAAACTTTTTTAAGGTTGAAATAAACAAAAACTCCTCAGAATTTCTGAGGAGTTTGTAATATGATATTGAGTTTCTTTAAATTGGTTTGAACTCCAGGTTTTGTTCTTTCAATAATTTAGCTTCAGCTTCCTTATAATAGCCGCTTGCTAATTTGTTGTAAATCGATTCGAATGCAGAAAGTGTTTCGTTGATTTCTGCATCAGTGTGAGAAGCTGTTGGAATTAGTCTTAAAAGAATAGTTCCTTTTGGAATTACCGGATAAACCACAACAGATGTGAAAATGCCGTAATCTTCTCTTAATTCCTTTACCAAAAGTGTTGCTTCAATTGGCGTTCCCTGGATGAAAACCGGTGTTACACAAGTATTGGTGTCTCCAAGATTATATCCGATTTTTTTCAATCCGCCTTGAAGTTTTTCAACATTTTCCCAAAGTTTAGCTTTGATTTCCGGTCTTGTTCTCAGAAGCTCCAATCTTTTCAAACCTCCGATTACCATTGGCATGGTCAAAGATTTAGCAAAAATCTGAGATCTTAAATTGAATTTCAAGTAACGAATGATTTCTTTGTCTCCAGCCAAGAAAGCTCCGAAACCAGCCATAGACTTGGCAAACGTCGAGAAATAAACATCAATCTGGTCTTGGCAACCTTGCTCTTCTCCGGCCCCGGCTCCTGTTTCTCCCAATGTTCCGAATCCGTGTGCATCATCCACCAAGATTCTGAATTTATATTTGTCTTTAAGAGCACAGATTTCTTTTAGTTTACCCTGTTGTCCTCTCATCCCGAAAACACCTTCCGTAATTACCAATATTCCTCCTCCTGTTTCTTCAGTTACTTTTTGAGCTCTGATCAAGTTTTTCTCAAAACTTTCGATATCATTATGTCTGTAAGTAAAACGTTTTCCTGCGTGTAGCCTGACACCGTCTACGATACAAGCATGAGAATCTACGTCATAAACAATCACATCATTTCTTGAGACCAAAGCGTCAATCGTAGAAACCATTCCTTGGTATCCGAAATTCAAAAGATAAGCAGAATCTTTCTTTACGAAATCTGCCAACTCTCTTTCCAATTGCAAATGCTGTTCAGTTTCTCCGGACATTGCTCTGGCTCCCATCGGATAAAACATTCCAAACTCTGCAGCGGCTTTGGCGTCGGCTTCTAAAACTTCGGGATGATTACACATTCCCAAATAATCATTAGCGCTCCAAAAAATCACATCTTTCCCTTGGAACTTCATTCTGGGACCGATTGGTCCTTCTAATCTTGGGAAAATATAGTATCCTTCTCCATAATCTGCAAATTGTCCTAGAGGACCCGGGTTTTGTTTTATTCTTTCAAAAATGTCCATTTTCTAACTGATGTTTTTTGATTTTATTAAAAAAACCTTTTGTATTTACAAAAGGCTTATAAATATTGTGATACGATTTTATTTAATGATTTCAGTTTTGAAAACTTCATCATAGTTGTGGAAACAATTGTTGATAAAGCCTTGTTCTTCCATCCATTTATCGCTATAAACTTTAGTAATATAACGAGAACCGTGGTCTGGAAAAATCAAAACAATCAAATCATCTTCTTTGAACTCGTGAGAATTCGCATACTGTATCAAAGCCTGAGTGACGGCACCTGTCGTATAGCCGCCCATAATAGCCTCTTTCAAAGCAATCTCCCGCGTTCTGTAAGCCGACATCTCGTCATTAACTCTTACATATTCATCAATGGTATCAAACAAAAGTGCGCCCGGGATCAAGTTTTTTCCAAGACCTTCTATCTGATAAGGATGGATTTCTGTTTTATTGATTTTTCCTGTTTCGTGATAAGTTTTCAAGATTGATCCGTCTGCATCTACACCAATAACTTTGATGTCAGGATTTTGTTCCTTCAAATATTTTGCAGAACCGGAAAGTGTTCCTCCTGTTCCTGTACAAGCAAAAAGATGTGTGATTTTACCTTCTGTCTGCTTCCAGATTTCTGGGCCTGTAGTTTGGTAATGTGCATCAATATTCAATTCGTTGAAATACTGATTGATGTAAACCGAATTAGGAGTTTCTGCAGCAATTCTCTTCGCTACTTCGTAGTAAGATCTTGGGTCATCTGCAGGAACGGAAGCAGGGCAGACATAGACAGTAGCCCCAAGAGCTTTAAGATAAGCAATTTTTTCAGCTTTTGTCTTGTCACTCACTGCAAGAATACATTTGTAACCTTTTACGATACAAACCATCGCAATTGAAAAGCCGGTATTACCGGATGTTGTTTCTACAATTACAGAACCTTCTTTTATAAGTCCTTTTTGCTCCGCATTTTCTATGATGTGTAGAGCGATTCTGTCTTTTGTAGAATGTCCCGGATTATAAGACTCTAGCTTAGCATAAACTGTCGCAGGAATGTCCTTGGTAACCTGATTTAACTTGATCAACGGTGAGTTGCCAATTAAACCAAGAATATTATCGTGTACATTCATCATTTTTATATCATTATTTCTCTCAAAAACTGTCTGCAAAAATAAAAAAAAAATCGCAATGTTTTTAATTTTGTGATGCGAATCTGGTACAAGGTAAAATATTTAGTCAAAATTTCCTATGTTTCTTATCAAGTTTTTACAATCCGTATCAAAATTTAATTTTTGTTAAAAACACATATAACTAAATCAAAAACATTAATTTCGCACATATTTCATTTTTAGCATGAAGAATTGGACTTTTAAACAATGGAACACCATACTTGGATGGGTAGTTTTCGCAATTGCATTTATCACTTATTTATCGACAATAGAACCTAATTTCAGTTTTTGGGATTGTGGAGAATATATTTCTTCAGCCGTGAAATTGGAGGTGACTCACGCTCCGGGCGCCGCACTTTTCCAATTGATTGGTGCTGTAACCGCTTTGTTTGCTTTAGGTAACGGACAGCATTATTCTTTGGTTATCAATGCTATGTCTGCTTTGTGCAGTGCATTTACGATTTTGTTTTTGTTTTGGACAATTACGCATCTTGTAAGAAGATTATTGAATAAAGAATTTGAAAACATTACGATTGCTGAAGAAATTGCCACTTTATTTGCCGGAGCAGTGGGTGCACTGTGTTTTACATTCTCGGATTCGTTTTGGTTTTCTGCGGTTGAAGGTGAGGTTTATGCGATGGCAAGTATGTTTATTGCATTGATTGTTTGGTTGATTACAAAATGGGAAAACGAATATCAGGAAAAAGATAATGAGCGTTGGATTATATTGTTATTCTTCATCGTAGGTTTGTCTGTTGGGGTTCACATGATGTGTATGTTAGCTTTACCAGCGGTTTGTCTTATCTATTATACAAGAAATTATAAATTCACTTGGAAATCATTTTTGATTGCGAATGGTGTTACATTATTAATATTAACTATCGTTTTCAAAATCATTTTCCCTGTGATAATGACGTTATTCGGGAAATCTGAAATTTTCTTCGTGAATGGATTAGGATTACCTTTCCATTCGGGGACTGTTTTTGCATTTGTTATTTTATCGGTTCTTTGTTATTTGTTTATTACTTATACTAGAAAAACCGGTAAATCACTTTATCAGACGATTGCTTTATCTGTAGTTTACATGATGATTGGATTCTCTTGTTGGCTGGTAATTCCAATCCGGGCGATTGCAAATCCGCCAATGAACCTTAATGATCCTGATAATGCTTTGGGAATGCTGGATTATTACAACCGTGAGCAATACGGTGATTGGCCGACTCTGTATGGTCAAAACTATACAGCTTATCTAGATGCAAACGGGATTCAGAAAAACGAGGACGGAAGTTATAAAACAGAGAAAACCGGAGATACTTATGAGAAGGATCCTGTTACAGGACGTTATCGTTTGGTAGGGGAAAAATTCAATTATGTTTTCAGTCCGGAACATGTAAGTTTATTTCCAAGAATGTTCAGTGAGGACAAATCTGTGATGCCTAATTATATCTCTATGTATGGTGCACCGGATTTCACTTTCAATTATGGGAATGAGCAGGTTTCTGAAAGTCCGGAGGCAAAAAAATTCTTTGATGAACTTCGTCAAAAATATGAGAACGGAACTATCAAAATGGACGATTATCTGAAGGCGAAACAATTCGGATTGATTAATGTTCAGCGTCCTACTTTAGCACAGAATCTTGATTATTTCATTACGTTTCAGAATTATTTTTACTTCGTAAGATACTTGCTTTGGAATTATTCAGGAAGACAAAATGACGTAGAAGGACACATGGAAAATACCAATGGAAACTTTATCACGGGTATTCCTTTCATAGATAATAATCTTTGGGGTGATCAAAATGCAATGCCGGAGAAATTCCAGAATGAAAGTACGGTTAAGTTCTTTATGTTGCCTTTGATTTTAGGATTAATCGGATTCTTTTTCCAGCTAAATAGAGATTTCGGAAGGTTCTATTCCATACTGTCATTGTTCATATTAACTAGTGTGATGATTGTATTTTACACAGGAATGAAACCGTTTGAGCCTCGCGAGAGAGATTATGCAATGGTCGGTTCGTTCTATGCATTTGCAATTTGGATAGGACTGGGAGTTGCAGCAATCTATTGGCTGCTTCAGAAAAAAATCAAAAATAAAGGTGCTCAGATTCTAGTTGGAGTTGTATTGTTAGGAGTTCCTTTTATGATGGGATTCCAGAATTACAATGTCCATGACAGAAGCAACAGATATACTGCTTATGATTATGCGTATTCTAGTTTGAAATCACTTCCAAAAAATGATATTATGTTCGTCTATGGGGACAATGATACTTATCCGGTTTGGGCAATTCAAGAGACTGAGGAGTTCCGAAGGGATGTAAAAGTGGTGAACTTCACATTGCTGTCCACACCTTGGAATATCGATCAGGTTAAAAGAAGAACTTATGATTCTATGCCGGTTCCGTCAACATTGGCGCATGAGGATTACAGAGAAGGTTCTAACGACCAAGTTTACCTGATGTCACAGGATGATTGGAACAATATTTTTGCTAATCTTAAAGATCAAGGCGCTCCGGATACAGAATTGGCACAATTCAGAAAGTATATGACTCAGGATTCGATGACCTTAAAAGAAGCTGTAAACTTCTTGAAAATGAAATCGCCTGAAAAAGACGAGGTTGTAAAAATGATTTTTGGTGAAGAACGTTATGAAAAATTCAACTTCCTTCCTGTTTCAAAATTTGTACTTCCGGTGAATGTCAACAATGCTATAAAAGCAGGAATTATCACACCGGCTGAAGCTCAAAAAGCTGAAAAACAAATTGTCATTAATTATAAAGGCTCCAGTATGTTCAAGAATAATATGTTGATGATGGACATATTGGCAAACTTTGATTGGAAGCGTCCAATCAACTTCTCAAGTGGTGGAATCTATGACGGAAGCAACCTATTTTTCCTTTCAGATTATCTTAAGTTTGACGGATTCAGTTACAGATTGGTTCCAATCAAGACAGAAGAATCTCCGGATGGCGAATTGGGAATGGTGAATGCAGATGAACTTTATAACGTTATCAAAAACTACAGATGGGGTAATTTCAAAGATCTTAATGTTCATTTTGATGAAACCTGTACTCAGAATATCGTGAGCTACAGATCGTCTGCAAGTAGAGCTGCAGAAGCTTTGGTAATGAAAGGCGAAAAGAAAAAAGCGATTGAAGTTCTTGATTTAGCAAGTAAAGAGATTCCAGTTGTGAAATATAACGATCCAAGATCTCTGAGTTCTATTGTTTATGGATATATTGTTGCGGGACAAGAACAAAAAGGATTGAAGCTGGCAGAAGACCTTAAGAAAGGAATCTTCGAAGAGTATGATTACTACACAAGATTATCGCCTAAGTTCCAGGTGTATGCCGCAAGACAGATGAAAACCAAACCAATGGAATATTCCCTTGTAGTTGGCGCGGTTTCAGATGCTTACAACAAGATTGGGCAAAAGGAAAAAGGCTATCAATATCTTATGAATTCTCTGAATGTTATTGATAAGAGATTCGATACATTCATCAAGGATCTGCAGGAGATGGGCAAGGAAAAAGCTTTCAAAAAAGCCGATGACGTCCAGAAGGTAACATCATTCTATTCTTATCTTTTCGATATTATGAAAGATTATGATACAACTTATGAGGCTGAAAAAACAGATCAGATAACAAGGCAGTTGATGAGGGTAACTCAATAAACTTGGAAGCGGGCAAGATTTTTGTCCGCTTTTATTTTGTATTTTAGGCAGGATTTTTAGGAGCTATTTCCCGCTTTCCACTATATCTTTTTTGCAAATATATTTATCATAAAGTACAAGCTTTGTCTTGGCAAAAAAGGATGCAGTTGCAATCGGGGCTGGTTTTTGAGAATTAAAATTAATTTCGCTAACATCTAACATAACATCTAACATGAAATACTGTGCTTTTCTCCGTGGCGTCAATATCAAAGGAACCAATATGAAAATGGTTGAAGTCTGCAAAGTCTTTTCAGATGCAGGGGTTAACAATGTGTCTTCAGTTTTGGCAAGTGGAAATATCCTGTTTCAATCTGACAAAGATTCAAAGAAATTAAAAGTGATTTTAGAAAAAGCAATGTCAGAACATTTCGATTACGAAGCTTTTTTGTTTATCAAAGACGAGAAAGAAATCAATGATATCTTTAAAAATGATCCATTTTCACCCATCGAAAGTTTTCATAATTACATCTTCATCGGTAGCAAAAAAGTAGAAGAAACACTCTTGGAAGAATTCGAAAAATCTACCAGAGAAGAAGGTGAACAAGGAAAGATTGTCAACGGGATATTCTATTGGCAAGTTCCAAAAGGACAAACTCTGAATTCCACGTTCGGAAAAGTTTTGGGAAAGAAAAGTATGAAAGATAAAATGACGAGCAGGAATGCCAATACATTTGAGAAAATCATCAACAAATTTGAAAAATAGATAATCTCAACTCTTTCGATAGTTTGAAACGGAAAAGATTTTCCTGCATTAATTCCGTATATTTGTATCCGAATTTTGGAACATTTAAAATCTAAAATTCATAATTTAAAATCAAAAAAATGATACAATATTTAGATAACATTCATCACAAAGATTCCAAGAATTTTTTCCTGATTGCAGGTCCTTGCGCAATTGAAGATGAAACAATGGCTTTACAAATTGCCGAGCATATCGTTAAGCTTTCCGACAAATACAATATTCCTTACATTTTCAAAGGTTCTTTTAAAAAAGCAAACAGAAGCCGTGTAGATTCTTTCACAGGGATTGGTGACGAAAAAGCATTGAAAATCCTTAGAAAAGTGGGGGAGACTTTCAATATTCCAACAACTACAGATATTCACGAGATTGGTCACGCTGCTTTAGCTGCAGAGTATGTGGATGTTTTGCAGATTCCGGCGTTTCTTGTGAGACAAACAGATTTGCTAATTGCAGCTGCTGAAACAGGAAAAGCTGTGACGCTTAAAAAAGGGCAGTTCCTTTCTCCGGAAGCTATGAAGTTTGCCGTTCAGAAAGTGAAAGACTCTGGAAACGAAAAAACTGCGATTATCGAAAGAGGAAATACTTTTGGTTACACAGATTTGGTAGTTGATTTCCGTGGGATTCCTACAATGAGAGAATATTCTCCGGTAATTTTGGACGTTACACACTCTCTTCAACAACCGAATCAAAACTCTGGAGTTACCGGTGGAAGGCCAGAATTGATAGAAACCATCGCAAAAGCCGGAATAGCTGTAGGTGCAGATGGGATTTTTATCGAGACTCATCCTGATCCTTCCGTGGCAAAATCGGATGGAGCCAATATGTTGAAACTCGATCTGCTGGATGGTTTGCTTGGAAAGCTAACAAGAATAAGAGAAGCGATATTATAAAAAAGTCCGGTTATCCGGACTTTTTTATTAAATTCAGATTTTTCGTATAAGATTTACAAATATTCTTTCGTTCTTTGTATTAATTGCTATTTTTGTTTATTCAAGAATTCAATAAATAAAATAAAATCGATAATAAAACTACAGCTTTGAAAAATTATATTCTTTTAATTCTCTTCTTTTTGCCAGTATTGGCTTTTTCACAAATTAATTTAAAGGTTTTAAACAATGAAGACGGGAAACCGGTTTCCGAAGCCAACGTCATCTACAATAATCAGACTTATAAAACCGATAACAATGGTAATATAAGAATTCCTATTGCAGATTCCGAACAGGAATTGAAGGTGGAAAAAGAAGACTTCAAAGGTTTTTCCAAAGTCATCAAAACAGCTCCAAAATCTCAAACTATTAATATCCTTTTCTTTCCTGTAATTAAAGAAAACGAAATTCGGGAAGTTGTGTTTCAAAAAAAAGGTATCAGAAAAACCAATGATTTAACTTCTGTTGAGATTTCTGTAAAAGAAGCGAGAGAAGTTGTTTCTTTAGGTGGAGGAGTGGAAGGTCTTTTGAAAAGTTTGCCTTCTGTGAATTCTAATTCAGAATTGTCATCTCAGGTTATGGTAAGAGGAGGGAATTATGATGAGAACCTTATTTATATTAATGATGTTGAATTATATCGCCCATTCTTAATTAGAAACTCTTTACAAGAAGGGATGAGTATCATCAATCCTGATATGGTTGGGATGATCAACTTCTCAGCGGGAGGATTTGAACCGAGATATGGCGATAAAATGTCATCCGCACTTAACATTTATTACAGACAGCCCGAAAAATTTGAGCTTTCCGGGGAAGCCAGTTTAATTGGCGGAAGATTGACAACAGGTTTTGCATCAAAAGATAAAAAATTTACAGGATTAATTTCCGGAAGATATAGAAATACTAATCTTGTTCTTAATACTTTAAATGAGGATACAGATTTCAACCCAAGATATTTTGATCTGCAGTCTTATCTTAATTATCAATTCAATGACAAATGGTCTTTGTCTTTCTTAGGTTATTTTGCTAAGAACGATTACGAGATGATTCCGAAACAAAAAGAAGTTGATTTTGGAAGTGTCTTAAGACCTTTGAAACTAACAGTTTTTTATAATGGTCAGGAAGATGACCAGTACAAAAATATGATGGGGACTGTAAGTGCCAACTTCAAACCAAACAAAAAATGGCATTTTACATTAGATAACTTTGCTTATCAGAACAGAGAAAGAGAGTATTATTCATTGGCTTCTGGCTATATTTTAGAAGCTTTTGACGAGGAAGGAAATCCGGTTGCAGGTTATGATGCCGGAGGACAGATAGATCATGCAAGGAATGATTTATTGGTAAGAGTTTATGGTTCTCAATTTAGAACCAAGTTCTCTCCGGATGTAAACACAGATTTTGAAGTAGGTGTAAAATTCGAAAGAGAAAGTATCAAAGATTTTACTAATGAATGGCAGTTTGTGGACTCAATTGGTTATAGTAATCCTAGAGATTTTGTATTGCCGGGACAATTAGATGCTTCTCAACTTAACTTGAAATATTACATCGCCGGACAAAATGATATCAATGTCAACCGAATTTCAGCTTATGCACAATTCTCTAAAAAATTCTATTGGGGAACGAATAAGATTTTTATAAACGGAGGTGCAAGAGTACAGAATTGGAGTTTCAACAAGGAAACATTATTTAGTCCAAGAGTTCAGTTTGCAATCAAACCGAATTGGGATATGGATATGTTGTTCAGAGTTTCCGGAGGTGTTTATTATCAGGCTCCTTTTTATAAAGAGATCAAAGACTTGACTGGTGCTTTTAATCCTGACATCAAAGCTCAGAAATCTTATCAGATCATCGTTGCGAATGACTACGAGTTCAAAATTGGGAACAATAATGATAGAAAACCATTTAAGTTGACGACTGAAGCATATTACAAGAAAATGGAAAACCTGATTCCTTATTATATGGATAACGTAAGAATAAGATATTCGGGGAAAAATAATGCAGAAGGTTACGCTTATGGATTGGATGCAAGATTATTTGGTCAATTTGTGCCAGGTGTAGATTCTTGGGTGTCTGCGAGTTATGCCAGAGTATATGAGAATATTGATGGAATGGGATATATTCCTAGACCAACAGATCAGCGTTTCAAATTCTCTATGTTTTATCAAGATTATATGCCAAAGTTTCCAAGTATGAGGGTGAATCTTACTTTAACCTATGCTAGCGGAGTGAATTCCGGAGCGCCGGTTTTATTTGATGCCAATGGATTACCGGATTATCTTGCTGCTTACAGATATCAAAGAACTTTACCGGCCTACAAAAGGGTTGATATTGGTTTAACTAAAATTTTTATCGATCAAAAGGATAATAAAGCGACTGGAGATTTCTGGAGAAATTTTAAAGAATTGACTTTAGGTGTTCAGATTTTCAACGCATTTAATATTAATAATACGATTGCTAATCAATGGATAAGTGATGTGAATTCTTATCCTCAATCTTATTATCCGGTTCCAGTGAGATTGACGGGTAGATTTTTCAATGTTACACTTAATTTCAAACTCTAATAAAAAACTATGAAATCAAAAGGAATTAAACCAGCATCTGAATTGACTGATGAAGAATTATTGAAAAACGTGAAATTAACTAAATCAGTTTTGCTTTCTTTCTCTGTAATTTTTGTTTTGCTTTTAGCAACTTGTTTATATATTACTGTCACAAAAGGATTTGGAGTATTTTCGGTTTTACCATTGACGTTTTTTCCAATTTTGATAACTAATATTATTACGCACAGAAAAATGACTGATGAAGCCAAGAATAGAAATTTGATTTAAAAAATATTTTGGCTCAATATAGAAAAAGCTTCCAATTTGGAAACTTTTTAATTTAGAAGTAAGATCTGATGAATCTTAGCTTATGCGTATGTTTGTTTTGATCTTGATTGAAAATTCCACTGGTATCAAGACTATCAATTCTGACTTTTCCATGTGCGTGAATAATTTTTTGATCAGCGAGGATAATCCCAACATGATGAATCCTGCCTTCCGGGTTTTCAAAAAATGCTAAATCACCTGGTTTTGCTTCTTCTATAAAAGTTAAAGCATCTCCAAGTTCAGCTTGTTGATAAGTGTCTCTTGGGATTTTGATTCCGTGGATTTTATAAATAATCTGTGTCAATCCACTACAATCAATTCCGAAAAAGCTTTTGCCTCCCCATAAGTATGGAACATTCAAAAACTCTTTTGCACAGTTAACAATGCTTTCGCTAAGATTCGCGCCACGGGTTGGAGAAATAGGGTCAAAAGTGACTTCTGAACCAATAGAAACCAAAGTTCTTCCATTTTCCAGCATTGCAGATTGGAAAGGTTCTTTCACAAGATTGACTTTTCTGGAAGCTAAAAATTCGTCTGAAACAGGAGAGATCTGTTTTGTATCCATCCAAGCTTCGTAATTGTCATAATGGGTTTTTATTTTCGTCCAATTATCTTTAATCTCAAGAATATCTGCAGATTCACCATAAAGAAGCTGTGAAACTATCTCGCTTTTGTCAGAACTTTCAGCTCTCATTGGAGCAATGGAAACATTACAAATTCCTTTTGTCATTTCAATCAATTATGAATTTAAAAATACGGATTATTTCTTTCTTATCAAATGTAATCCGTCCCGCAAAGGTAAGATTAGATTTTCGAAATCCGGATCTTCTGCGATGATTTTATTGACGAGTTTGATTTGCTCGGTTTGTTTGTCTTTCGGATTGCTTTCAAGCACTTTTCCGTACCAAAGAACATTGTCAATAAGAATGATACTTCCTGAACGTAGATTGGGCTTAATGAGCTTCAAATATTCCAGATAGCTCTCTTTATCAGCATCAATGAAGATTAGGTCCCAAACTTTATCCAGTTTTTTGATTTCTTCTTTTGCATCGCCCAAAATGAATTCGATTTGGTCTTTAAAATCACTTTCTGCAAAATACTTTTTGGGAATATAAGCCAAGTCTTCATTTTTATCAATTGTGAAAATTTTTCCATCTTTTGGTAATCCTTCTGCCATGCTCAGAGCAGCGTAACCCGTAAAAGTTCCGATTTCCAAAACATTTTTTGGACGAATGATACTTGACAAAATACTAAGCAGGCGACCTTGCAAATAGCCAGATATCATGTGTGGCTGTGTGGTCTTTTGATAAGTTTCTTTTCTTAATTTTTTAAGAATGGCAGGTTCTTCGGAAGCTGTCTCTTCCAGATAGCGATCCATATCTTTGTCTAGTTCTTCGAAATAACTCATTTTTTTCTTTTGGGAAGTTAAAGATTTCAAAATTAATAAAATTTAATATTTAAAATGATATGTATAAAATTTTCTATAATTAGTAAAAAAAATAGTAATTTTATTTTAAATTATTCCATATTGCAGAATAAGAACTGATTTTATCATATAACGTCACTGCCTGTCTTTTATTTATTATGAAATTATTTCTCTCACTATTGTTTTTTATGTGCTTTTTTAAGTGTACAATTATCTGTGCTCAAAAGATGAATGCAATGGAAGAAAAGATTGATAAGAATAGAGACCTTGCTCTTAAAGATCCTGAACAATATAAAAAAAATCTTGAAGACTTACTTAAAATTGCTGTAAAGACAAAGAATCACAGAGCAGAACTAAGATTATTAGGGCAAAGATGCTGGTATTATAATCATAAATTAGATTTGGACAATTCTTTAAAATCTATTGGTCTACTTCAGAAAAAAGCAACAGAATATAAAGACTTATATCATCAGGCATTGGCACATCAGTATTCTTCATATATGTTTGCAAAGAATAATCTTCCTGATCAATCCATTACAGAATATAAAGAAGCGATTAATATTCTCAATCAACTAGATTCCAACCAGCAAGACATTAGGTACAGCAAGATGAATGTTTACCTTACTGTATCAAATGCATATATTGAAAAAAAGGATTATGCAGAGGTAGCATCTGTATCTCTGAAAGCCAGCAAAGAGATAGAACAATTTACCGATAAAGAGCTAAAGAGACAGATGCATTTTCTGAATTATTCCAATCTGGGAGGTTTTTATGCAGAACTTGGCAACAGAGATTCTGCTGTTTACTTTGTACAGAAATCTATGAAGTTAAGAAGGAAAAATGAAGAAAATTCAACACCACAGTTTCAAAATTATATGACTCTTGGTATAATTGCAAAGAATGAAAAAAAAATTTCTGTAGCAATAGAAAATTTAAGAAAGGCAGAAAATATAGCCTCTCAAATAAAACCTGAATTAGAAAATGTCTTATTGATCTATAATGCACTTTCAGAATTGTATAAGGATTGTGATAGTCTGGATTTGTCTAACAGCTATATTCAAAAATCCAATGTATTACAGCTTCAGATAGAGAAAAATAGGAACAAATCTCTTCATACTATTATAAACGATGGTATTTTGGAAGATAAGAGAACCATAGTATATGTTACTCTGGGACTCTCATTTATAATAATTGTTTTATTAGGAATATCGATTCACTTTAGAAGAAAAAGCAAATTATTGATAAAGCAAGAAAAACAAAGCCAGGAATATCTTATGGGAAGAGAAAAATTTAATGATGATTTGAAAGACTTTTCCAAACTTGTAGAAATGGCTAAGAAAAAAGATCCTGCTTTTCTTGTTGCGTTTAGAGAGACCTACCCTTATTTTGTTGAAAAAATTTTAGCTGTCAATCCTAAGATTGTACATACGGAACTTGAGTTTTGCGCTTTGATGAAACTTAATCTTCCAACAAAAGAAATTGCGAAAATTCTAAGTATTGAACCTAAGTCTGTACGTGCTAAAAAATATCGCATCAGAAAAAAATTAAATATTGAGGATGATGCCGAGATCTATTCTTGGTTCAATCAAATTTAATTTTTGACGTAATTTTTTTTAAATAGCAAATTCTTTTATTGCTTGTAAAGGCATATAACAAAAAGCTTACAGCATTATTTTTATTGTAATTCCACACATTTTATAGACATCGGACATTTACTGAGATGTTCTTAAGTTGCTGATTTTTAATTTTTTTGCATTTTACATAGGGTGCTGTGGTCACTTTGTGGTCGGTCTTTTTTTGCAATTCGCAACAAAATAAAATACGTTTGCTTAATCTTTTTTTAGATAAAAACTTTCCTCTAAAATATTTTTGGTTTTTATATTCTCCAAATAGGTCAATATGAAATTATATTATCAGCGAATATCAATTACAATTTTTTAATATTTAAATTTTTTGCTTATGAAAAAATCACTTTACTTTTTATTTTCGTTTGTAAGTTTATTATCTAATGCGCAAACAAAGAGGCTATTTGGTACGACCTTCGGTGGCGGAACATCTAGTTCAGGTACTTTGTTCGAATATAATATTCAAACAAATACTTACGACAAGAAATATGAATTTAATATGTATACCGATGTTGGGATCGGCCCTATTGGTAGTTTATTACAGGCTTCCAACGGAAAATTGTATGGAACAACTACAGAAGGAGGAGCTGTTATTGGAGTATTGTTTGAGTACGATCCAGCCACCAATATTTATACAAAAAAAATAGATTTTAATGGCGACGATAGCGGTGGAAGACCCAATGGAAATTTGATACAATTATCTAACGGCAAACTATACGGTACGACTAATAGTGGCGGAGCATATGCTTCTGGTGTTTTATTCGAATATAATCCTGCTACCAATACTTATACAAAAAAAATAGAGTTTAATTATTTGGATTTGGCTGGAAGTGGATCTGCACCTTCTTTAGGAGGACTTTTACACGCTTCCAATAATAAACTATATGGAATGACATCACATGGGGGATTATATGCAGGAGGTATTTTGTATGAGTATAATCCCGATAATGATACATATAGTAAATTATTGGATTTCGACAGTGCTCAAAAAGGTAGTCATCCATATGGAGGTCTAATACAAGCTTCCAACGGAAAATTGTATGGGCTGACATCTGATGAATATGCGTCTTCATTAGGTACTTTATTTGAGTATAACCTGGAAAACAATTCATATACTAAGCTAATAGATTTCGATGGTGCTGAAAAAGGAGCTAATCCCTATGGAAGCCTTACGCAAGCTTCCAACGGGAAATTATATGGAATGACTTCACAGGGAGGTGCTTTTTCATTAGGCACTTTATTTCAGTATGATATTGTTACAAATACATATAGTAAACTATTAGACTTCGATGGATCCCAAAAAGGTAGTAGTCCATATGGTAGCTTGATGCAGGCTTCGGATGGTAAATTATATGGGCAGACACTTTTCGGGGGAGCAGATAATATGGGAGTTCTATTCCAGTATGATTATAGTACAAACACTTATACCAAATTAAAAGATCTCAATTCGACCATGGGAGGATATCCTTACTATAATGCAGGTCTGATAGAATTAAAAAATCAGGAAAGTTTATCAACAAACAATAATTTTAAAAATGATATAAAAATCTTTCCTAATCCCGTTAAAAGTACACTTTTTATAAATGCTAAAGAAAAATTTTCAGTATACGAAATATATACTGCTAACGGCAGGAAATCTATGTTAGGAGTTTTACAAAATGCTAGCTCCCAAATACATGTTTCCCAATTATCAAGAGGAGTTTATGTATTGAGGCTGACTACTGATAATGGAGAAATATTTGTTCAAAAATTCATCAAAGAATAAATAAAAATTTAATTATGAAAAAAATTCTATTTCTGATTATTTGTTGTTTTCCACTTTTTGTCTTTTGTCAAAGTTGGCAACAGTTAGGTCAAACAATTAGCGATCCGGCTCCCAGTATTAGATATGTCAACGAAGGACCTCAGTCTATGAGTAAGGATGGTAAAGTGATTGCGACGTCATATATCTATAATAATTCTGGTACTGCATATTATGATGGCTTTGTACAGGTCTATCAATATGACGGTAATAGCTGGCAACAGTTGGGAAGCAATATCAATTTTCCATTTACTTATGCTTTAATTTCGTTAAGTCTTAGTGAGGATGGAAAAACAGTGGCGGTAGGTTATGAGTCAACGGATGATCTTATTTACGGTATTGTAAGTGCGGGAATCAGGATTTATGAATATCATGAAAATAATTGGGAACAGGTTAAGGAGTTCAATTATAATGAAGTTGAAATTTTGTCCATAAGTCTAAGCAATGATGCTAACACTTTGGCAATTACAAATTGGGAGCAGAACATCAACGGAACAGTTAAAATATATAGGAAAACTGGTAACGACTGGTCTTCAATAGGAACGCTCACAGGAGAAGAAAGCGGAGAGTTTTTTGGATATTCTACAAAATTAAGTTCAGATGGGAACACGATTATTGCTGGAGCACCTTTTAGTAAAGGAGGAGGAGGATTATTGTCTAATCCAGGTGCTGCTTATGTTTATAACTACAATGGTACATCTTGGCAAAGGATAGGGCAAAGAATAGATGGAGACAATTTTCAATATTCTTTATTAGGAAGTAATGTAGATATAAGTCTTGATGGGAAAACAGTGGCAGTGGGAATTAGTAATAGTATGTCTCCAGCAGGATCTGGATATATGAGAACTTATCGTTTAGATGGGAACACGTGGAAAAAACTTGGTAATGATTTTACCAATGATGTGTCAAATATCACGAGCTTCGGTCTGAACGGAAATGGTAATATCATAGCGGTAGGAAAGTATGGAGCAACCAATACAGATGGAAATGTGGGTGTTGGTGTAACACAAATCTATCAATATATATGCTCAAATTGGGTATTGACTGACGAAAATAAAATCTATGGCAGTGCCCAATATGATCGACAGGGATTGCAAGT
The DNA here is from genome assembly GCA_003248755.1 of Chryseobacterium sp. GTDB lineage: Bacteria > Bacteroidota > Bacteroidia > Flavobacteriales > Weeksellaceae > Epilithonimonas. The sequence goes on from QFQW01000042.1 coordinate 27,846, forward strand.
AAATGTTAATAATGATGGAAAAATGGTTGCTCTGGGAGGAAGAGGAGGTACACTCAATATAAACACGGCAACCAAATTTATAAAAGTATACTCCCGTGATAATATTTTGCCTTCTTCTATACAGGTTTCAACTGCTAACCAACAAAGTACAATAATAGAAGCAGGACAATATTTGCAGCTAAAAACCTGTATTTATCCGTCATATTCTTATCAGGATATAGTTTGGTCGGTTTCATCGGGATCAGACAAAGCTTCTGTAGATCAAACTGGTCTGGTATATGGAATACAACCGGGAGTGGTTACTGTAAGAGCCTCATCTCTGCAGTCTGGTGATATCTATGGTGAAATAGGTATTATAATAAAAGAAAATCTTTCCATTTCTGAAAATACTAACGAAGAATTTATAATCTATCCAAACCCAACAGAATCATTATTATATATTTCGAATTCTAAGAACACAAAATTATTGGAGCTACTATCTGTTGATGGTAGACTATTATTAAAATCTTCTGAAACAAAATTGAATCTGAATTATTTCCCGAAAGGAAATTATATTCTTAAGATTATCAAAAATAATGGAGAAATAATATCAAAAAAAGTAATCAAAAAGTAATCAGTTATAAATTAAATCAAGTAATTATGAAAAAAATATTTTTATTAGCTCTAATGTTTCCTCTGATTGTATTTTCTCAATATAGTGTAAACAACTGGAATTTTACAGGGTATACTTCTGGTATACAAGGAGATTCTGGCTACGGAAGAACCACTGATAACAACAAGGATGGAAGCATAATAGTGGCTAGTGAACCTGGATATGACGATTATAAAGGTATTGTAAAGGTTTATAAATATTCAGGAAACAACAATTGGCAACAGCTTGGACAGGATATTTTAGGACAGAATAATAATGACTGGGTAGGTTACGCTGTGGATTTGAATGCAGCTGGAGATATACTTGCGGTAACTGTTCCAAAAGGTTTTTTGGGGGGGTATATAAAAGTATTCAAATTTGATGGTACCAGCTGGCAGCAAATGGGTCAAAATATTTCATCTGCCAATGGTCATGATGTAGCCTTGAGTTCTTCAGGACACAGGATAGCTTTTAGTCGTGATAGTACTTCTGCAATTTATGATTTTGATGGAGCCAATTGGGTGCCGGTAGGTCAGGAAATAGAAGGAAATGGTTATGCAAGTCGTGAGTCAAGATATTTATCAATAAGTGGTGATGGTAATTCCGTAGCGGTTTCTGTTTCCGGTGGATCACCTCCTACATATGAAGGTGGACATCTTACAGTCTTTTCCTATAATGGGAGCAGTTGGGTGAGCAAAGGACAGGTTCTGGCTGATCTTGACTATGATGCAGAAAATCAATATACATTATACATGGGAAATGTATCTCTGAATGAAGATGGTAGCAGAATGATACTTTCTAGTAATTCTCCATGGACTAATATTCCTTATGGATATCTTCATGCTTACCAATTCAATAATTCTACCAATTCTTGGGATGTGTTGGGGCAATCTATCAAAGTGGAATCTGCTAGTCTTAGCCGTGTAAGCATAAGTTCTGACGGGAACAGATTTTTAACAGGTAATGGTAATTATGATAATCAGAAAGGTAGAGCAGCTGTGTATGATTATAAGTCTAATATCGGAGAATGGAAGCAGGTAGGCGCAGATATTTTCGGATATCCAGCTTCTGAGGTATATTTTGGCAATGCGGTTTCAATAAGTGGAGATGGGAAAAGTTTGGTAATTGGAGCAATCCCCGAAGGAGGATATGGTAATTTATATAATTTTCAGTATACAGCAGAAGCACCTAAAAGCGTAACCATATCTACGCTTGCAGGGCAAGATCAGTACATATATGTCAATGAGAATCTGCAATTGCAAGCCTCAGTATTACCAAATTCAGAAGGTGTGGATACAAGTATTAATTGGTCGGTTTCTTCCGGCTCTCAGTATGTTACGGTAGATCAGAACGGATTGGTAAAAGGATTGTCTCCGGGAGTAGCATTGATAAAAGCGATTTCTAATGCAGATTCCA
>QFQW01000143.1 GCA_003248755.1 Chryseobacterium sp.
CCGAATTATCTCCTATTTATATATTATTTTTATTTGAATCGATGAATCTCGTTCCTCGATTTGAGCGGAAATCCTTTTTACGCAAAGTAGTGAAGTGAAAAGATTGACTCCGTCGAACCACTCTGTTAGGTTTGGGAGCCCTTCGACAAGCCTAGGATAAACTACAGGCGGATTAAGTTGCCCAAACCATTTATTTTTAAAAGAAAGTAAAAATTAACATAAAAAAGTTTTTAAATATTTGCCACTCAAAATAAAATCTCTATATTTGCAGTCTGAAAATAAAAAGATAATTACGAACTAAATATATTAGTGATGAGTAAAAGAACATTCCAACCATCTGAAAGAAAAAGAAGAAACAAGCACGGTTTCCGTGAAAGAATGTCTACACCAAACGGAAGAAGAGTGTTGGCAGCTAGAAGAGCGAAAGGCAGAAAGAGTTTAACTGTTAGTGCATCTCGCGCTAAGAGATAATTTTCTTTAATTATCATATACAAAAAATGCTTGAAAGTTTTTCAAGCATTTTTTGTTGTTAAAATTTCCCAAAAGTAAAAGCAGAAAAATAAGTTTTTGCTATTTTTGACTTTCACAAATTTTCAATTTCCGAAATTATGCCGCATAGAAATGACCCGGGTATCGACATTATAGATTTGAGCAGCGCTAAAATTGTTCAGAAAAACTTTACCGTCCTGAATAATGTTGACCTACATATCAAGAAAGGAAAATTCTGCTACCTTATCGGAAAAACAGGTTCCGGAAAAAGCTCTCTCCTGAAAGTCCTTTACGGACAACTTCCTTTACAAGGCGGAAACGGACAAGTTGCAGGTTTTGATTTGAAAAAACTGAAACAATCCGATGTTCCTAACTTGAGAAGAAAATTAGGAATCGTTTTCCAAGATTTCCAATTGTTATCTGACAGAAATATTGAGAAGAATCTTCTTTTTGTTCTACAGGCAACAGGCTGGAAGGACAAGCACAAAATGGAAACAAGAATTGACGAAGTTTTGTCAAGCGTTGGAATGAAAACCAAAAAGCACAAAATGCCACATCAGCTTTCCGGAGGAGAACAACAACGCGCCGCAATCGCAAGAGCACTTCTAAATCATCCTGAATTGATTCTTGCCGATGAACCAACGGGAAATCTTGACCCGGAAACATCTAACGACATTATGACGCTTTTGAAAAATCTTGCGGAAGAAAACCATTGCGCAGTTGTAATGGCAACACACGATTATCATATGATTCAGAATTATCCTGGAGAAGCTATCAGATGTGAAAACGGTGAAGTTTCTGTTTTGGATACAGCAGAATTATTCGAATAAGAAAAAAATTAGTTATAAATAAAAAACCTCTTTGAAAATTCAGAGAGGTTTTTTGTTGAATATATGGAAGTTCTTTGTCAGCTCAAGATATTCATCGGAATAGACTCTTGGTGATTTTTCTATGACGAAATTCTCTACTTTCACTTCTGATTCTCCTAAAGAATATTCTAAAACTACTCTTTTCGGCTCAGCGGTTTTGATTCCTTTGATGATAACTTTTCTTTGAAGAAATAAATTATTATTACAACATATCTGAGAAAATTCTTTTTCAGAATCAATTGGAATAATAACAGAAAATAATCCCTCATTTGAAAGTAATTGAGAAGCTTTCTGAATCAAATCAGAGAAATCTAATTCTAATCTTTGTCTTGCCAAAATATCTTTCTCAGAATTATTAATTTCAAAATATGGTGGATTAGAAATAATTAAATCAAACTTTTCATTAATCTCAAAGATTTTAAAATCTTGAAGTCGGCTTTTGATTCTATCAGCAAAAGGTGAATTAGAAAAATTAGCATGAGAAATATTGACAGCTTCTGAATTAATATCAATTGCTAAAATATTTGCACTTGGATTTCTTTGCGCCAACATCAGAGAAATAATTCCTGTTCCAGTTCCGACTTCCAGAATTTGTTTTGCATTAATGGCATTCGATAAAGCGCCTAGCAAAACCGCATCTGTCCCCACTCGGAAAACATCAGAACTTTGATTGACATCAAACTGTTGAAATCGGAATGGCCTCATTTATAAATTTGATGGCATTGAGATTGTAAAAGTCGCACCTTTGTCTGGCTCGGAAACCACAGTTATCGTTCCGTTATAATCTTCCACCATGCGTTTCACCATCGTTAATCCGATTCCCATTCCACTATTTTTTGAAGTGAAATTCGGGTCGAATATTTTATTGATTTTATCATCCGAAATCCCGACTCCATTATCCTGGACAGTTATTCGGATTCGTTTTTCAATTTTTTCCAAATCAACATTGATAACCGATTTCCTATCATCTGCTTTTGCCTGACTCGCATTGGTCACAAGATTGGTAATGATTCTCGCCATATAATCTTTATCAATCTTCATCATTATATTATCGTGATTGGCATGGACAAAGATATTTTCATCACTGAAAATCGTCAGCACATTTTTGATTTCTTTATTCAGATTGATTTCTTCATCATTTTTTTTAGGCAACTGCGCAAACTCAGAGAAAGCGCTTGCCACCCTGCTGATGACATCAATCTGGCCAATTACAACTTCACTCAGATTTTTAACTTTAGCTGTGATATTAGGGTCGTTCGGGTCAAATTTCCTTTCAAAATTCTGCATCATCAGCTTCATAGGCGTGAGCGGATTTTTAACTTCGTGTGCCACCTGTTTTGCCATCTCTTGCCAAGCCGATTGTTTCTCGATATAGCTTAGGCGCTCTCTTTGGTCCGCAATCTCGGAAATCATTTTGTTGTAAGATTTCACAAGCGCATTCAGCTCATCATTTTTATAGTATTTGATAGGTTGAAGATTTTTGTCAAACAAATTGATTTTGCTAATCATCGATGTAAAACGCGTAATCGCTTCCGTCAAATTATTCGAGATAATCCAGCTCAGCCAGATACTGAACAATACAATCAAAAGATTAATTCCAATGATGTAAGCAAAATAATGTTTGAAAACCATCATATAAGCACTCTCATTGTGATAATACGGAAAATACACATAAGCAATATTTTCCAGCATATTATTTTTCAGAACCATATAAGAAGAAACAATCGTAGCCTCAAGCTTTTCATCATAAGACTTATCATCGTATTGTTTCCCGTTTTTCTTGATGGCCTTTATAACATCGGCAGGCATTTTTTTCTGAACAACGAGATTCGGCTCTTTATTAGAAAGAAGATAATTTCCGTTCAGGTCATAGATGATGATATCGTGTTTGTTGATATCAGCAATCTCGTAGATTTTATTTTCCAGAACAGCAGGAATATCTTTGGTCTCAACCATAGAATGACTGAGCGCATAATCCAGAGAAGACATCAGCGCTTCGGACTTGTTCTGCATATCGGTTTTGCTCTGCTTTTTGGCATTATCACGCAAAATCACAAACGACAGAACCGCCGAAGTCAAAATACTAAGGAAGCAAATCGCCAAAAACCCAACAAAAACCCTGTTTCTTAACCGGTAACCTTTATAATCACTAAATGACATTTTGTTTTTTCAAAAGTTTCGCAACATACTTGCCGATAATATCGAATTCCAGATTCACGACATCACCTTTTTTCAGATGCTTCATATTCGTAAACTCCCATGTGTAGGGAATTATTGCCACAGAAAACCGATTTTTTCCACTTTCCGCAACCGTTAAACTTGTTCCATTCAAAGTAATCGAACCTTGCGGAACCGTCGTATATTCTGCAGACTCTTCGTAATTAATTGTA
>QFQW01000144.1 GCA_003248755.1 Chryseobacterium sp.
AAAATATGGCAGGTAACATTCACTGACGTCTGACTAATTCAGATTTAAATTGACAGTAAAAGAAAAGCATAAATTTTAATTTAGGAAGAGCACTGAAGCTGTGATTATGTGGTAGTTACGATGTTTAGGCATACCAGTTTAGCTTGCTTTGGGGGAGGGGGAAAATAGGAAGAAAACTGAACTGGATGCAATATATGCTATGAGCTGAGAGAGCATTTCATTAGACAATGAACCACAAATTTTAATTTTTCACACGCAAGACTGAGTGACAAGCACGCCAACGTACCGAGATCCTAGTCTCTATACTACTGTATTTGTTGTATAAAAATTGTGAACAATAGAAAACTCTGAATCAGCAAAAGCGGAACATTTTTTATAAATATAATATTTGAACCAAGTCGATAAAGAGATATGCCAACGACCTACAAATTCCGCCATATCTCTTGCAAAAAATGGAGTGTCAAAGTTTTTCATCAACTGAATACCAAACATTCGGGAAATCCCCAGAGCCATATCAGAATAGCCCGAAAAATCAGAATATACCTGAAAGATAAATAAAAAAGCGGCAAAAATCAAAGTTGGTCCCGAATGTTGTCCCGGATCTTCAAAAACAAGATTCACAATACTTGCGCAATTGTCTGCAATAACAACTTTCTTAAAAAAGCCCCATAAAATCTGTCGCATACCATCGACAACTTTATGATAATCAAACTGATGCCCTCTTGTAAGCTGTGGCAAAAGATGTGGCGCTCTTTCTATAGGTCCGGCCAGAAGCATTGGAAAAAAGCATACAAAAAGGGAGTAATTGATGATATTTTTTTCTACTTTAAATTTGCCAAAATACACATCCAAAACATAACTCAATCCATGAAAAGTATAAAACGAAATACCTATCGGAAGTATAATATTAAGTGTAGAAATATTAGGCCGAAATCCTACTGATATCAATAAATCATTAAAACTTTCAACGAAAAAATTGACATATTTGAAATAACCCAGAATTCCTACATTAATAATAATACTTGTAAACAGCCAGATTTTTTTTATTGATTTTTTAGAAGCTTTTTCAATTGCAATACCTGAAAGATAATCTAATAAAGTAGAAAAACCAAGTAGAAAGCAAAAGTGCCAATCCCATTGCGCATAGAAATAATAACTCGAAGCAAGTAAAAGAAGATTCCGTAATTTCCATCTTTTAATAGGAATTGCCCAATAAAGACAAAAAACCAGTATAAAAAAAACTAAGAATTCTAAAGAATTAAATAGCATTAATCATCGTATGTTTATGTGGCAAATATAATTTTATATTTTCACAAATAACATAAATAATCAATAATGATTAATATTTTTCAAAATAAAATAGAATATGAATAATAATTCTACAAATTAAAATCCTTCTTCGGATTGAAAAGATAAATCAAAAAGAAAAACAGGACTGAAACCACCAAAAAGTATTGGTAATAATGAACCGCCGATTGTGAGCTTATCGTAGTCTTGGTGGAACTTGAGGATTTATGAAGTTCGCTGATAAGATTATTAATGGCGTTATCCAGATTGTTTCCGTCCAGATAATTGCCTCCAGTTGAATTAGCGATATTTTTAAGCGCTTTGGTTTGCAATTTGGAAACGACAGTTTCTCCATACATATCAGATTTGTACCCCATCAATTGTCCAAAATAATATTCGGGAATTGGAGCACCTTCTTCTGTTCCTACACCAATCGTCGTTACTCTGATTCCTTCTTTTTTCGACAGATTAATAGCTTCATCCTCGTGACCTTCATTATCCTCGCCATCACTTATTAAGACGATGTTTCGGGAACCTTTGGTGATATTTTTGAATTTCTGAGCAGCGATTTGAATTGGTTTTAGAAAATCAGTTCCTTGGTTTTGGATAACGCTGGTTTCGATTCCTGAAAGATAAGTTTCGGCAGCAGAATAATCACTTGACAAAGGCATTACAGAGTAAGAATCTCCTGCAAAAACAATGATTCCTACTCTATCATTCGTCATCTTTTGAAGAGAATTGATGATGATATTTTTCGCTTCATCTAATCGGCTCGGCTGGATATCTTGAGCATTCATCGAGTTAGAAACATCCAGAACGAAAATTGTACTGCTCACATTTTGCTGTACACTGATTTCTTCTTTTCCTCCCAAAAGGTCGATAATCGAAAATATCAAGAATAAAAATCCTAGTAAGTATAAAACCGGAAACAGCTTTGCAAATCCGGAAGTTTTCTCGAACAAGACATTTTGAAATCTATCTTCAGCAAAAACATTTCTTCTTTTGCTTTTCCAACGGACATAATGAATGATGAAGTAACCAATGACAGGCAACAACAGAAGCAACAACAGATACCAGTAATTTCCTAAATACCAATTCATCAGCTTAATTCAAAATTTTAAAAATTACCCATCTCAACAACGCATCTAACAATAGAAGACCTAAAGCTATCCAAAGAAAAATCCTGAAATATTCTTCATAATTATACAATTTGGATGTTTTCACTTCAGATTTTTCCAATTGGTTAATCTCGTCATAAACATTCTGAAGGCTGCTGTTGGAAGTCGCACGGAAATATTTACCGCCAGTTAGCTGTGCAATATCCATCAAAGTATTTTCATCGATTTCAGTTTTCTGTTCTGTGAAAACAATGTCTCCGAAAATGTTAGTCCCTGTTGGGAAAGCAGCAAAACCATTGCTTCCAATTCCAACTGTATAAACTTTGATTCCGTTATTTTTCGCCAATTCTGCAGCGATTTGTGGCGGCATCGCATTGAGAACTGTGTTCACACCATCCGTCATCAGAATAATGATCTTACTTTTGGCTTTGCTTTTTTTCAAGTGATTGACAGCAACAGAAAGTCCTTCTCCAATTGCGGTTCCGGGTTGTAATTCTAATGGGTTAAGTTGGTTCAATTCATCAATAACCACTTGGTGGTCGGTTGTCAAAGGAACTTTGGTGTAAGCTTCTCCCGAATAAGCAACCAAACCAATTCTGTCATTTTCTCTTTTATTAACAAAATCAATCGCGATTTTCTTCAACGCTTCCAATCTGTCCGGGTCAAGGTCTTTCGCCATCATACTCAAGGAAACGTCCACAGAAAGCATAATATCAATTCCTTTGGACTCATCTCTGTCTTGAGAAATCGTATAAGTTCTGGGTCTTGCCAAAGCAATAATCAAAGCTGAAAGGATAAAATATTTCGAAATCTTCAGAAAAGTCATCACCAGCGAAATATTTCCGCTCGGCTGCATATTCTTCACCGAAGGCACAGCAATTCCTCTACTTTTTTTCTTGCCTGAATCCAATACCAATAATGGAATGAACAAAATAAAAAGCAGTAAAAACCAGGGACTGTAAAACTCGAAATTCACGGATTAATTATAAATGATTAATGATGATTGATAAATGATTTAATACAATTTCTTGATTTCATATTTCCATAGGTTTCACCTACGGCTATTCATATTGAACCCTTCGGGTTCTTAAAGTTTTCTAATTTTAGATTTGTCTGCATCTGAGAGTTCTGCAACAGAAACATTCCGAAGATTCTCAGCTTCCACATCTTTCGTAGAACGTTTTACAAAATCTCTGATTTCTGTAAAATCTTTAGCCATTAATTCTTTTGTAGGAATCGTTTTCGCAAATTTCACAAGGTCACCACGCAAGAATATGTCTTCAACAATTTTTTCATTCTCCTGAGAAATCGCATTCGTGTTTTTCATATAATCTAT